>CBDUPD010000452.1:0-2866 GCA_965368985.1 uncultured Spongiibacteraceae bacterium
CACCTTTCAACTCAGGTAATTTCTCAATCAACGTCTTCTCAACACCATCTTTAAGTGTCAGATCAACAGAAGAGCAACCCTGGCAACCTCCACCGAATCGCAAAATAGCAATCATCTCATCAGTAACCTCAACCAATGAAACTTCGCCACCATGAGAGGCCAGAGAGGGGTTAACCTCATTAAAAAGCACATAATTGATTTTATCTTCAAGCGGGCTATTTTCATCATAAATAGGCATCTTTGAATTAGGTGCCTTGATAGTTAATTGGCCACCCATACGATCTTGCGAATAATCAACCAGTGCATCTTTAAGAAATGGCAAACTTTTCCCATCAAAATAAGCAGTGAAGGTTTCATAGTCTGTCTTTTCATCATCTTCTTTTATATCACCTTCGCGGCCATATGCAATGCAGGTTTCTGCCTTGGGAGTACCTGCTTCAGTAATAAAGATACGTATACCCAATACGTCATCATCCTGCTTGTCTAATAATTCCCTGAGGTATACCTGAGCCGAGTCAGTAATTGTAATCATAAAGCTGCCTATACGAGTTTGTCTTATGCTGGCCGATTTTACTCTCTTATACATTATATCGAAAGTGTTGTGGCATGAATTGTCATTCATAGTGAATATTTGTGTAAAATAGTATTAAC
Organism: uncultured Spongiibacteraceae bacterium; assembly: GCA_965368985.1. Taxonomy (GTDB): domain Bacteria; phylum Pseudomonadota; class Gammaproteobacteria; order Pseudomonadales; family DT-91; genus CAZTZY01. Next base: position 652 of record CBDUPD010000452.1, read on the forward strand.
AGACCCTACAGTTTCTAGGCTAATATTAGCTTATATGCACCTTAAAATAAGGATTCGTCTTCATTTCGCGAAATATGTTGATGGCAATAAAAAGTTTAAAAAAAATCTCCCTCCTGTTTTTTCTATTAAGCCTGTTCTTTTCAGGGCTTTCTTATGCGAAAAGTGATCGAAAACCAAGTGTTCAATTCGAACTGTCAAGCCTTGAAGTCCCCGTACAAAGTAGCAAGGATTTCGAGAAAAACGATAAGCATTTTGAATGGGGAGTCACAAAAGGAAAATCAATTTATCTGGCCCAGGCAGAAGGCTTTAGCTGGGTAAAAGTTGAACTTACAAACCTTAACTCTAAAGCTGTAGAACAACTGGTTGAAATAGCAAGTACTGAAATACAGGTTGTTGATGTTTATGAATTAAGAAGTGTTAACGATCAGCCAAAAATTTCTTCCCTGTTTGGCAACCACTCCACCGTAAAACAATTTACTGACAGACCTATTAATTATCGTAATCTTGTTTATCCAATCAAGATCAAGGCGAAATCTACCCGCACACTCATTTTCAAGGTTTATCATAATTATGAAGTAAAGCTGAACTTTGAAATATGGAATCGTGCAAAATTCTATGAAAGCACCAATCAGGAACAGGTCTTCTTTGGCATGATCTATGGCGCCCTGTTTATGATTATCATTTACAGCTTTTTTATTTACTTGTCATTGCGAGAAAAAAGCCATTTACTTTTTGTTCTGTTCGGTACATTCACTGGCTTGTTTATCTCGATCCAGGAAGGGCATTTTTCCCAATTTCTAGCCATGAACAGCCTATGGTCAATCGATCTGTTTTACTCCCTTATCACTGCCTTGATGTGCCTGTTTTTTACATTTTTCAGTATTTACTTTCTTGATATTGAACGCTGGTCAAGTTGGCTTTTCCGTTTGATACTGGCAATAGGCGCCATATCAGTATTGTTCTTGCTATTACTCGGTACAACTTCGACCCCTGTTATATTTTCTCACTACACACTGCTGATTATTATCGCCCTATATGCCACAGCTATCGGTCTGGGTGTTTATGTCTGGCATCAGGGCGTCTCATCAGCCGGATTTTTCTCACTTGCTATCTTCTTGTGCAATCTGGGTTTGTTAATGGAGTTTGTTTCACACCTGTCGTTTATGCCATGGACAAAACTTACTTATAGCTATGCATCTATAGGTACTACGGCTATGACTTTGGTATTTGCCTTTGCACTGGCAGACAAAATGCGCGTTTTGCAAAATGAAAAATTGAGTACCAGTATAAAACTGGTGAAAATGACTGAAGAAAAAGCCAAAAGTAGTCACGACGTATTATTAGCCAAATTACACGAGGCTGAAATTGAAAAAAAATCCAATGAAGTAAAAATAGAAAACAGGGCCAAAAGTGAATTTCTAGCGACCATGAGTCATGAAATTCGTAGGCCAATGAATGGCGTAATTGGTATGGCGCAGTTATTGAATGATACTCAACTTGATGATAGTCAAAAATCATATGTTGCCTCAATCAGTAATTCAGCCAAAGCCTTATTAAATGCTATTAATGACCTGCTTGATTACTCAAAAATTGAATCAGGCAAAATGGAAATGGAATCGAAGCTTTTTAACCTTGAAAAAGTGATAGATGATTGTATTACTATTTTTGCCCTAAGAGCATCAGAAGCAAAAATCGACCTGATCGGCCAGATAAAACCTGGAACACCACTGCAATTTAAAGGAGATGCCGAAAAAACCCGGCAAATCATTCTGAACTTGTTGGGTAATGCATTTAATTTCACCAGTAAAAGTGACATATTTATTAATGTCTACCCTACAGGTAAATCAACAGTAAACAGCCTTGAGGTTCGTTTTGATATTATCAATAAAGGCATAGTACTTAACGATCAGGACAAAGAGTCGTTATTCTCACCCTTTCAAGATCTCAAATCCAATGACCGCAAACATCACGGCCATGAACTGGGCCTGACTGTCAGCCGCCAACTGGCTGAGTTAATGCAGGGCGACATTGGAGTAGACACCAACAAAGAAGAAAACAGCACCACATTATGGTTTACTGCGCGGCTGTTATTGCCACATAGCAATGAAGAAAAAGAGCTTCCTGATCGTTCAAAAATACTTGGTGGACGACGCATATTAATCTGCGATACCAATACTTATTTTATCGACTCTGTGAAAACCATGACAGAGTCCTG
>CBDUPD010000453.1:0-2865 GCA_965368985.1 uncultured Spongiibacteraceae bacterium
CCTGTTAACTCGAATTGTTAGAGTTGAACGTTTGCAGGGCGGCAAGGTTAGCCTTATTGTTGAAAAACTTGGGCTCAAGGCAGCTGATGTAACTTTTGAACCGTGGTTGGCATCTGATTCTACAAAAGGTCAGTTGTTGCCGGGTATTCTTACCGTTAAGGAAGATGGAAAGTACTTTGTTGCACCGAATAATGACCGTTTCTGGAAAGGCAGACAATTCAAGATCAATATGCCAAATAAAAAAGTAGCACCGATTGCGCTTGATTCCCTGCAAGCAGCAACTCACCGCTTTCAGGTGTTTAAGCTGCTTTAGCGGGGTTTGATCACTTCTTTGATGGCTTGGCAAAGCGTTGTCAGGTCTTCATTGGAGATGATGTAAGGCGGCATAATATATACAAGCTTTCCGAAAGGGCGTACCCAGATGCCTTTATCAACAAAGGCTTGTTGAATCGATTTCATCTCAACAGCATTGTTCATTTCAATGACACCAATAGCTCCCAGAATTCGCACATCACTTACATTTGAATAGTTTTTGGCGGCCGAAAGTTCTTTTTCAAGAACTGTTTCCATGCGTTGAATATTGGATTTCCAGTCATGCTCCAATAAAAGCTTGATGCTGGCTATAGAGACTGAACAAGCCAGGGGGTTAGCCATGAATGTAGGACCATGCATAAAGACACTGGCTTCACCTTCAGATATACCCAGTGCAACATCGTCAGTGCAAAGGGTGGCTGCAAAGCTCAAATAACCCCCTGTGATAGCCTTACCCAGACACATGATGTCAGGGCTTATATCGGCATGGTTGCACGCAAAGAGTTCTCCTGTGCGACCGAAGCCCGTGGCAATTTCATCAGCGATAAGTAGTACATTTTGCTCTGAGCAAAGTTGGCGAACCTTTTTAAGAAACTCCGGCGAATAAAACTTCATACCACCTGCACCTTGTACAATGGGTTCAAGTATAACGGCGGCTAATTGGTCTTTATTATCAAGCAATAGCTTCTGAAACGGCTCGAATTGTTCATCGCTGCAGCCATTAGAAAATTTACATTCAGGAGATGGGGCAAATATATGCTGAGGTATAAGCTTGTTAAACAAATGGTGCATACCATTTACCGGGTCGGTAACTGACATTGCCCCAAAAGTATCACCATGATAGCCATACATAAGGCTTAAAAGACGGGTTTTGCCTTTTTTGCCTCTGGATTGCCAGTATTGCATGGCCATTTTGATGGCGACTTCTACAGCAACTGAGCCTGAATCTGCGTAAAAGATCTTTTGTAGTGGTTGTGGAGTGATATCAAGTAACAACTGGCCGAGCTCAATTGCCGGTTGATGAGTTAAGCCTCCAAACATGACATGAGCCATTGAATCAGTCTGGTCTTTAATTGCCTGATTCAAAACGGGGTGGTTGTAGCCATGAATGACAGACCACCATGAAGACATGCCATCAATCAACTCACGACCATCATCAAGCTTGATTCGAACTCCATCGGCAGATACAACTTTGTACATGGGTAATGGCTGTGCCATGCTGGAGTAGGGGTGCCACAGATGTTTTTTGTCGAAATCCGGGGCTCGTTTATTGTCAGTTTGTGTCATGGGTATTTTGATGTATCCCAGAATAAAAAGGCCTGTTAAAACAGACCTTAAGAGTATGCTTTAAGCTATTGTTAACTATACTATTTCTATGGCCATTGCGGTCGCTTCGCCACCACCTATACATAGCGATGCAACGCCTTTGGTTTTACCTTTGTTTCTTAAGGCATGCATCAGTGTCACCAGTATTCTGGAGCCGGTTGAGCCAATAGGGTGACCCTGTGCGCAGGCACCACCATAGATATTAACCTTGCTATCATCCAAATCAAATTCCTTGATCGCAAGCATGGTTACCATGGCAAAAGCTTCATTGATTTCATACAGGTCAACATCGTCTTTATTCCAGCCTGTTGACTCGAATAATTTACTCATGGCGCCAATGGGAGCAAGTGTGAAGTCACCTGGTTCTTGTGAATGTCTTGCATGTCCTACAATACGAGCTAGCGGCTTGATACCCTGAGCATTGGCTTCTGCCTCAGACATGATAACCAGTGCAGATGCGCCATCCGAGATAGAACTGGCGTTCGCTGCAGTGATGGTGCCATCTTTGGCAAAAGCAGCACGAAGTGTTGGTATTTTTTCTATTTTGGCTGTTTGAGGTTGCTCGTCATCTTTTACCACTGTCTCGCCTTTACGCGTTTTAATGGTTACTGGAGCTATTTCATCAGTGAGTAGCTCATTGAAGATGGCGTATTGCGCTCTGGAGAGTGATTCCATGGCAAATTTATCCATATCTTCACGAGTCAGATTGTAGGCATCAGCTGTTTCTTGCGCAAAGCTACCCATCATACGGCTTGTTGTAGCGTCTTCGAGGCCATCAAGGAACATGTGATCATAAAATTGTTGGTGTCCTGTACGAACACCGCTTCGAGCGCCCATCACCACGTGCGGAGCATTGGTCATGCTTTCCATACCGCCAGCGATAACAGTTTTATTGGTACCTGCCTTGATTGAGTCGTAAGCGTAAATAGCGGCTTGCATACCCGAGCCACAAAGCTTATTGAGTGTAACGGCGCCAGTCGTAATAGGAAGGCCAGCTTGCAACATAGCCTGACGTGCAGGACCCTGACGTAAACCTGCAGACAGCACATTACCCATAAATGCCTCGTCAACCGATTCCGGAGCAATACCCGCACGCTCTACAGCTGCTTTAATGGCTGTGGCGCCGAGTTCCACTGCCGTGCAGCCACTTAATGAGCCTTGTAATCCACCCATGGGTGTACGGGTACCACTAACAATAACTACTGAATCGTTTGGCATAATGGCTAT
>CBDUPD010000454.1:0-2863 GCA_965368985.1 uncultured Spongiibacteraceae bacterium
CGAATCGTTTTCTCCAGAGCGGCCATTACCAAAGATTTTCAGATTGACTAAAGGCGGCAAGTTAATCAAAGGCATTTTTTCGGGAGCAACAATCAATACGCCATCAATGTTAGCGGTAGAAGATTACCTTGATGCACTTTCCTGGGTTGATAGCTGTGGTGGCCTAAGTGCCATTATTGAGCACTCAAATAATAACCTGGCTGTGATTGAGAAATTTGTATCAGAAAATGATTGGATAGATTTTTTAGCAGAAGACCCGGCAATTCGTTCTAATACCAGTGTGTGTTTGAAACTGGATCTTCAATCTAGTCAGATTAAATATTTAATTAAATTGTTAGATGATGAGCGTGTCGCGTTTGATATAGGTGCTTATCGGGATGCACCAGAGGGTTTAAGAATCTGGTGCGGTGCAACTGTTGAGCGTTCAGACCTTGAGGCGTTAATGCCGTGGCTAGCCTGGGCTTATGATGAAGTTAGCATGAAACAGAGCATACCGTATATTTATACTGGTTGATTTTTTGGATATTCAGAAAAGAGAATAGTTTTAATTTTTACATTCAAATAATAGGTTTTTTATAAAATTGGCGATTACACTATGAGTGAAGAAAAAATATACAATTTTATGGGGTATCGCTATATTGCTCTTGGTATTTCCATTATCCTGATTCTTGTATCGCTAGGATCTCTTGGATTTCAAGGTTTGAAATACGGACTGGATTTTACTGGAGGTACATTGGTAGAAGTTGGCTATGATTCACCGGCAGATCTGAACAAGATAAGAACAACTTTATTGTTAGCCGGTTTTGATAATGCAGTGGTTCAAAGCTTCGGAGCAGAAACGGATGTGATGATTCGATTGCAACGTGGTCATTCAAATAAGTTGGGAAGCAAAATTGTTGCGCTGTTACAAGCTGATGGTCAAAAAGTTGATTTACGGCGTATAGAATTTGTAGGCCCACAGGTTGGTGAAGAGCTAAAAGAACAAGGTGGTATGGCCATGTTGTTAGCACTTGCCGTAGTCATGATCTATGTCGCTATTCGATTCCAATTAAAGTTTTCTGTTGGTGCTGTAGCTGCCTTGATTCATGATGTGATTATCACGCTGGGGTTTTTCTCATTATTCAAATGGGAGTTTGATCTAACGGTATTGGCTGCAATACTCGCAGTTATTGGATACTCGCTTAACGATACCATTGTTGTATCTGATCGAATACGTGAAAATTTCAGGTTGCTTCGCAAAACTGAGCCGGTAGATGTCATTAACATCTCGTTAACACAAACATTAAGCCGTACATTGGTGACATCAATAACAACATTGATCGTACTGTTGGTTTTATTGCTTTCTGGTGGCGAGCTGATTCATGGTTTTGCCATGGCGCTAACTATTGGTGTAACCATTGGTACTTATTCATCAATCTTTGTTGCAGCTAATGTGCTTCTTCTTATGCATATTAATAAAGAAGATTTGATTATTCCTGATAAAGACAGTGATGAATTTGATACGCCTTAGTTTATTGTTATATGGATTTTGAATAGCCTGAAATACCAGTTGAATAGTAGGCTCAAATTATAAATCAAATAACTTCAGGTTGGTTGTATTGTGCTTCAATCTATTAATAAGGTTTTAATCCTCAGTTTGTTTATCGTTACAAAAATGGTAATGGCATCGCCTGTAATTATTCTGGCAGCACCTCAAATATCTGCAAAGGGTTATGTATTAATCGATGCAGATAATGGCAAGATAATAATTGAAAGCAATGCCGATGAACGACTTTAGCCAGCTAGCCTTACCAAGCTAATGACAGCATATTTTACAGATTATGAAATTAAGCAAGGTAATGTTGTTATCTCTTCGGGAAATGATGCTGCTGTAGCTTTGGCAGAGCATATCGCAGGTGGCACTGATGCTTTTGTTAACGTCATGAATCTGCGTGCACAACGATTAGGTATGAATTGTCAGCCGAACAGACTGCAGTCATTGCTGAAGGGCAGCGAGTTGAAATGCTTGGGTTTGGCAGCTTTTCATTACGCTATTTGCCAACTGGAGAACGTAGAAATACTATGACAGGTGACAAAATAGCGGTTCCTGGCCGATATACGCCTCATTTTAAACCAGGGAAAGAAATGAGAGACAGGGAAAATAACAGTCATTAATGATTGGTTGTCGTTTTTCATAGAAGTACGATGATACCTTTCTTATGTCCAATACCCTTTAGTATTGGACATAGTGTATTGAGGCTAATATAGGGTATAACTACAAAAGCGGGTCTAGATTCCAAGTAGATCTCCTAACCCGCTGATATAATAACAAATTCTATCAAAGTTTTTTAAGCATTTAAGCTATTTTCAACTGCCTGATTTCTTCCATATTAAATCGACCTCCGTGAGCTGTTTTCCTCCGAAAGTCATAGGTGCCTCTGAGGTTAATATGCCTCCAACATATGACACTGCCTTTATGGATGGTATCAACTAATTCTTGGCGCTCATCGTCGTCACCTATTTTAACCAGCATGTCTGACAGGAACAGATAATTCCAAAGTACTACAGCATTTTGTATCAATATTTTACAGGCTGTAGCGGTTTCTTGCTCTTCGGGAGTGCCAACTTTAAATTCCTGATCATTGTCGAAAAATACGGCATTAGAAAATTTATTCGACAGCTCAATCCGGTTAAGATTTTTCTGCACATCCTGCCTTAATTCGACATCATTACAATAAGTGAGTATGTAAATAGATTTGATAATTTTACCGAACTCTTTCAGAGCTTTATACAATGGGTGTTGCTTTGCATATGAACTTAATCGTTTGAATAATTGAGAGGCACTGGTTCGACCAGTTTTAATAGTGGCCATAAAACGTAACAC
>CBDUPD010000455.1:0-2861 GCA_965368985.1 uncultured Spongiibacteraceae bacterium
GACAATCCTTGTTATGTTCGCCGCCTATAACGTCACCGTGTAGGTCATGGTGGTGATCATGGTGGTGAGTATAAGGTGCTATTGCCGTAGCTGTAGATTCAGCAAACAGGGAAAGATAGGCTTTGTCTGTAGAAACCGATTCCGGGTGACCATGACAGCAGACATGCTGGTTAAGACAGATTACCCTGTCTGTTTTTGCCATAACCAGATGCAGGTCATGTGAGACCATTAATACAGCACATTGATAGCGTTCACGGACAGATTCTATTAGTTGATAAAAGCGGCTTTGCCCGCCGATATCCACCCCTTGAGCGGGTTCATCCAGTACCAGTACATCCGGGTTGCGTAATATTGCCCGGGCAAGTAGCACACGCTGACGTTCGCCACCTGAAAGCTGATGCATGCTTTGCTGGTAAACTCCCTGAATATTGAGCTCTTGCAGAATATCGGCAAGTTGTGAGGGCTTGCTGCCTTTGACATTCAGAAAAGTGCTGACAGGTAGTGGCATGGAGGTATTCAGATTCAGGTTCTGAGGCATATAACCAAAGGTAATAGGTTTTGGATAGGTTATCTTGCCAGTGCCAGGTTGCATTAAGCCGATGAGTATACGTAATAGTGTGGTTTTACCTGCGCCATTGGGGCCAATAATAGTGAGAATCTCATTGGCTTCAAGTTCCATGGACACATGGTCAAGAATCACGCGCGATTCGCTTTTAAAGCAGATGTCATCGGCTTGAATCAATGCTGACATTGGGTTTTTATCTCAAGTTACAGGCCTGAGTTATCAGGTCTTTGATGGCATGGTATAGTAACGGCTTTAAAAACAGGGTCAAGCAGCGTGCATTTCCGATATATACAATACCTATTGCTTTTGAGTGTATTCAGCTTTGTGGCATTTGCCAATGCCGCTGACAAAAAATCAGTCCCGACAGTTGTGGTTTCTATAAAGCCGCTGGCATTGATCTATGCTGCATTGCAGCCAGAGCATGTTAGTGACGTGCAAATTCTGATACCTGCTGAGCGTAATTTGCATGATTATGCCCTGAGCGTAAAAGATCTTAAACGCCTGCATGGGGCTGATACGCTTTTCTGGTTAGGTGCTGACAGCGAGCCATTTATTGCAAAAGTGCAAAAGCGCTTTTCCGGCAATAAACAATGGATAGCCGTTGCTGAATCGTCGCCACATGGCTGGCTTGATGTGGCACAGTTGCAATCAATCGTTGATAAAATGGTGAATGCCCTGATTGTCAGTCATCCGCAAGATAAGCCAGTGATAGAGTTGAGGGGCAAAAATTTTATGCAGTCAGTAAAGCAGAGGCAGGCCTATTGGCAGCAGCAACTACAGCCCAGTGCTGAGAAGCCTTTTTTGCTGGGGCATAGTGGCTTTGTTGCTTTTGCCAATAATATCGGTTTGAAACATGCCGAGCTCTATCTTGCCGGGCATAGTCATGGGCATGCGCAAGGAGGAATGCATGAGTTGCTGGAGATACAAAAACACCTGAGTGAAGGTGAAATCACCTGTGCCTTGCAAGAGCCTGAAGTTGATTTTGGTGATTTGGCAAAACGTTATCCGCAGTTAAAGCTGGGTTATATTGAACCTATGGCCAGGCAAATAAAAGTAGGCCAGGAATCTTATGTTCAGTTTTTTGATGCAACAGCGAAAGCCTTCCAGCAATGTCTAAAGGCAGGGGAATAAAAAATGGCGATATTTCCACAGCTTGATGATGACGCAATCTTTTTGTCTCAAAGCGACACCGTTAATGTATTAAGCAGTTATTCTCATCATGCTTTTCAGCTTGATGATGCCGAGTGGCCAAGTGTTGCTCACTATTTTCATGCAATGAAATTTGAAGATAAGGCTTATCGGGAAAAGATACGCCAGGCTAAGCATCCCAAAAAGGCAAAACAACTGGGGCGTTCGCGACTAAAGAAAATTCGTAAAGACTGGAAAAAAGTGAAAACAACAGTGATGACACGAGCTGTTTATATAAAGTGCAGAACCCATGCTGATGTGGCAGAGGCATTACTGGAAACCGGTGACAGAATGTTGGTTGAAAATAACTCATACGATTATTACTGGGGTTGTGGACGTGACCGGCGTGGTGAGAATCACTATGGAAAAGTATTGATGAATGTACGTAATAAGTTACGTGAAGAGCAAAAAGCAACTAAAAAGGATGAGTCAGCAGAAGGTGAGTCTAATGGCTAAAGTCTATTCAACGGAATATGGTCGTCTGTGTCCCAAGTGTGGTGAAAAAGAACATGAAGGAAAATGCACACAACAACAGAATAAAGTGTTAGGTGATGGCAGGGTTCGTATTCAGCGAGAAACCAAAGGCCGAAAAGGGGCGGGAGTAACCCTGGTAACCGGTATTCCACTGGCAGAAAAAGAACTGAAAGTTCTTCATAAAGACCTGAAGAAAAAATGCGGTGTAGGTGGCGCGATTAAAAATGGCGTGCTTGAGTTACAGGGAGACCAGCGTGAGGTGGTTCTGAAAACACTGGAAGGTAGAGGTTGGGATGTAAAAATAGCAAGAGGCTAGTTTTCTATTATGGTTCGATATGTTAATAAAAGGTGTCCTTTGGTTGGCAGAAGTCTATTGCCAATGGTGTTGTTGTTTCTCGCTTGTGGTGTAGTGGCTTCTGAGCAGGCAGGGACAGAGAATCCTCCTAATATCATTTTTGTTATCGGTGATGGTATGGGGCCTGCTTATACTTCTGCCTATCGACTATACAAAGATGATATAAAAAGCCCTGGACTGGAACCCACGATATTTGATGATTTGCATGTGGGTATGTCAAAAACGTATTCGATCAGAAAAGAGCTTTCGCCTTTAGCAAAAGAGTCGATTACAGAATCA
>CBDUPD010000456.1:0-2850 GCA_965368985.1 uncultured Spongiibacteraceae bacterium
CTTTCTTATCCTTGCATGTGTATTGTATTGGCTCTCTACGAGTTAATGAAGCAGCACCAACTATCTTTTTGTTAGTGGTTACTAACCTTTCAAGCGATGTGAATGTGAATGTTTGATCTGAATCAATGAATAGAACCTTATCGCAGTGATTCTCTTTAGCCTGCACAACACCCATGTAGCGCCCTTTTTGTATTAAGGATGACTTAGGGTTGATTATTACCAGTTCGTAGTGTGCTGAGCTGTACGCGACTAGCCGCGCTAAGCATGATGCAAAGTCGGCATGTACTGTATCGTTTGATGGGAAAATTATGGCTATTCGCATTATGTAGCAGTCCTGTACGGTTATTGCTTGTTTATTTATTCTAGCACATGGTTAGTTTATTTGCATTGCAATCCAGGTTAGTGCCAGACTGCCTAATACCGTAATAATGGTAAATAGCACTGACATTGTTTTAATCACTGCCTTGCCACTTGATTGTAATTCAATGTTGCCGTTGTTGATAGTGACTATCTGCTTTGTTATTAAGTTTATATCAGCCTCAATGCTATCCATTCTGCGTTCGTACTTTGTCTTTATGCTGTCGAGCCTGAAATCATAATGTTTTTGCTCATTTTCTACGACCTTTAGACCTTGAGCCATGTCGTTCACTCGATCTGTCACTTTCTCTAATGGATCGCTCATTTTGAGACCTTACTATGCATAAATGAATGCTGGCTATTATTATACATAGACCCAATAAAATCATTAATTTTGCCAATATGTCCAAAATATTCATCAATCCATATATTCAGAAAAAGCGCTAACTGAATTGCTGTTATTACTATGAGCCCGTAATAGTGATGGTTAAGCATTGCATTACCTGCAACGTAGAACGCATCGTTAAGCATTCCTAAATATCCACAAGCCCCGTATAACTGAGCAAGTATAGCCACAACACAAGTGACCTTTAAAGGCTTAGTCAGATAATCAACTCTGAATACATCAACTAATGTGTATGTGGCTAAAGCAAGTAACCCACCGCAAACGTAATAAAGTATAAAATTGTAAAATATCATCCAAAAACTGTCTTCTTTCCCTGACTCGATCAATTGTCGAGTAGCTTCGGTACTTACTGCATTCATCAAAAACGATATAAACCACACCGATGATAAGATGAATAGGGTAATTAATACCTTACGATTTTTTCTTTTTCCCATTTTTTGCCGGTCTCGTATTTTTAACACCAGCAAAAGCCGCTTTTGTTTTTACTGGTTTATTTTTCGCTCTAGCCATAACAACCTCTATTTGTTCAGTATATCACTAACTTAGCATACTTCAAAGATTGTATCACCTACACAAACATGTAGTGTCATTAATCACATTCCTGTGATTGCTCATTCCTGATTAAAACCTCTTCTCTCAAAATTGTGAGCGAATCTGGCGCATCTATTGCAAGCTTAACCTGGTTTGTTGCACACATTGTTGTTATAGATATTAGCCTTGGTTCTTCTTCTGTTCCGATAAATATCGTATTGCCTTGTTTCTGTGTAAGTATTAGCGACATGATTATTCCTTTATTTTGCCGTATCTATTAGCTAGATACTGGATTCCTTTTGGAGTTACTCTTGTTTGAAGCCATGACTTATCGCCCATACTTCCTGTTTTTATATTAAAGAACCCTTTTTCGTTCCACTGTGAATACGGGACCCAATTACCAGACTGCTTAAATATTATCTTATCGATATGAAGTTGATTATTAAACTTAACCGGCCCCCAACCTAGAAGCTTTGCCACATCTCTCAAGCATTTTGAGTCATTTGTTTCTACATATCCCTCAACAAACTCAACTTTTGGCCTGTCAGATTCTACCTTTGCCTCAAGCAATGCTTTATCTTCTGCAAGGTCAGCAGCAAGCCGTAACGCCTCTGAATATGTTTGTGGTAACTGGAAAGAGTCATCTTGTAAATTCTCAAGCTCCTGCCACCTGTCAATAACAATTGCCGTGAACTCTGGTGATAACCTTGCGACAACAACTAGAGAGTCTCTTTTAGATAGATTGGCTATTTTTACATCTTGATTTGATTGATTTTTAACCTCCTCAAATTGAGGAAGTATCAAATTGTCATCTTTTAGATTGTTTATTGTGCGAATAACATTGTCATGACGCTTATTGCATAGCGTAGCAATCTCTTGACTGCTCATTGTTTTTATTTCTATTGCTGATAATTGCATGTTGATACCTCTGGTTATTAGGTGGTCATTTGATAAGAAGGGCTAGCAGGCGACCAAGCCTGCCAAGAGTTGCAACTCTCTGCCCTAATAGTGATTCCTCACTGTAGGCGTTTATTATAGCACAAGTTTTTATTGTTGTGTCTTATTTGCATTGTCTTCCCCCTCTTGGTGAATACCGTCAGCATATCCATGAAACCATGCCATTTGATAACATCCATCAGGCGCTTCATGTGAAGCTATGTATTCAGCAATAGCCTCACGTATAGACTCAGCCTTTACCTTAGCTTCATTAAGCCTCGATGCTTCAAGCTCTTTTTCAAGCCCCGCAATGGTTCGCTTGAATGACACTTGCTCGCATAGGTTCTCGCAGGGTGAAGGGCGCTTGTTTCCGGCTTCATACTGCTCAATCTCTTTGATGAAGGGCTGTAGGTCTTCAATTAACATTACAGGATTAACTCTCATAACTGGTGAAGTTGCCTTATCTTCAATCAGCTTCTCTAGCCGTTGCTTTAGTGTTGGTTTCATCGCTGATCCTCAATTGGCAGAGTTTTGTCATGTATATATTTAAAAGCATTTTCACCAAAAAACCAGGATACTACCTCTGCTAATGGATGACCGAAAATATTATGTATAATCCA
>CBDUPD010000457.1:0-2848 GCA_965368985.1 uncultured Spongiibacteraceae bacterium
GATGCCTGTGTAGATATATGCCCTACAGATTGCATCAGTTTTACTGCTAACGAAGATGATGAATCAGTGCTTCGTGGCAAATTGCATGGTCCTGCTAATAATCTAGCACAAGATCTTTATGTTTCTGCTGATTTACCTACAGCCCGAGTGATGGTGAAAGATGAAGATGTATGTCTTCACTGCGGTTTGTGTGCTGAACGTTGCCCTACAGGTGCGTGGGATATGCAGAAATTTCTCTACAACGTGACTAAAGCAGGACAGTCATAATGCGTAAAATAGAAACAGTTAACGATTTTGTTATCAAGTTTGCCAATGTTAATGGTACTGGTTCTGCCAGTGCAAACAATCTGTTTGCCAAAGCCATTTTTCGTATGGGTATACCTGTATCACCAAAAAATATCTTTCCTTCAAATATTCAGGGCTTGCCTACCTGGTACGAGGTAAGGGTTAATGAGAAAGGATACATAGGCCGACGTGGCGCCACTGATATTATGGTTTCAGTTAACCCGCAAGGTATAGAGAAAGATATTGCCAGAGTACTGCCAGGTGGGTATTTTGTTTATGACAATACCAAGCGGCTACGGAAAGAACTTATTCGGGATGATATTACCTTTATTGGTGTGCCTCTGACTGAAATGTGTCTGAGAGAGTTTACAGACCCTCGTCAGCGACAACTCTTTAAAAATGTGATTTATGTAGGTGCTTTGGCAGCATTAATTGATATTGAGTTTGAGGTGTTGACGGGACTGGTTGCTGATCAATTTAAAGGCAAGGAAAAGCTTATCACACCTAATATTCATGCGCTTGAAATGGGATATAACTATACACGTGATAACTACCAGTGCCCTTGTTCTATTCGTGTAGAGCGTCGTGATAATGTGGGTAACAAGATTTTAGTCGATGGAAATACAGCCTGTGGCCTTGGAGCAGTTTATGCAGGTGCAACAGCTGTAGCCTGGTATCCTATTACTCCATCTACGTCTGTAGTTGATGCATTTTCAAAATATGCCAAACGTTTACGGATCGATCCGGGTACAGGCAGAAAGAATTATGCAGTTGTTCAGGCAGAAGATGAGCTTGCAGCTATTGGTATGGTTATTGGTGCAAACTGGAATGGTGCGCGTTCTTTTACAGCAACTTCAGGCCCGGGTGTTTCACTCATGTCTGAGTTTTTGGGGTTGGCTTATTTTGCAGAAATCCCGACAGTGTTAATTAATGTTCAGCGTGCAGGCCCTTCAACCGGTATGCCAACTCGTACTCAGCAACCTGATGTTTTGTCATCAGCCTATGCCTCGCATGGTGATACAAAACATGTGCTTTTATTTCCTTCTACACCCAAAGAGTGTTTTGATCATACGGCAGACGCTTTCGATCTGGCTGAGCGCTTGCAAACACCTGTTATGGTTATGACTGATCTTGATCTTGGTATGAATGACAACATGTCTGATCCGTTAGAGTGGGATGATAATCGTGAATATGATCGTGGAAAAGTTCTTACTGAAGCTGATCTCGAATCTATGACTGAGAAGTTTGGTCGTTACCTCGACGTAGATGGTGATGGTATTCCTTATCGAACCTACCCTGGCACTCATCCAACTAAAGGTTCATTCTTCACTCGTGGTACATCCCGTGATGAATATGCTGTCTATACCGAAGATGGTTCCGAGTATGTAAAAAATATGAATCGTTTGTTGAAAAAGTGGGAAACCGCAAAAGATTATGTGCCTGCGCCACAAGTTTATCAGAAGAAAAATGCCAGTGATTATGGCGTTATCTTTTATGGTACAACTACTCAAGCAGCAGAAGAAGCGGTAGATGAGCTTTTGGCAGAAGGTGTTAAGCTGGATGCTTTGAGAATTACAGCATTTCCATTTAATAAGACAGTTGAACAGTTTATTAAAGATCATAAAAAAGTATTTGTTGTTGAACAGAACCGTGATGCTCAAATGCGTAGCTTGCTTGTGAATGATTGTGGTTTTTCACCGTCTCAACTAATACCTATTTTGAATTTTGATGGTATGCCAATTACAGCGCGAATGATTAAAACGATGATTCGAAAAGAACATCCGGCTGATAATGTAACGCCCTTACGTGCAAACGCGGAGGAAGTATAATGAGTTATTTTAAGCCGGAATTTCGTCATCCTGATCTACCAGTTAATAAGCTTGGCTTTACCAGAAAAGATTATGAAGGGGCGATTTCAACCTTGTGTGCCGGTTGTGGTCATGACTCGATAAGTGCTGCAATCATTCAGGCATGTTTTGAAATGTCATTGCCTCCTCACAAGGTTGCCAAACTATCAGGAATTGGCTGTTCATCTAAAACACCTACCTATTTTTTGGGTAACTCTCATGGTTTTAACTCAGTACATGGCCGTATGCCGTCGGTTGCCACCGGTGCCAATATGGCGAATAGAGAGTTAACCTATATTGGTGTTTCAGGTGATGGTGATAGCGCATCTATTGGTATGGGGCAATTTGCTCATGTTACGCGTCGTAATCTGAATATGATGTACATCGTTGAGAATAATGGTTGTTATGGTTTAACCAAGGGGCAGGATTCGGCTACAGCCGATATAGGCTCAACCAGTAAGGCAGGTTCAGTTAATCCTTATGCGCCTATTGACCTTGTTAGTATTGCATTGCAGTTGGGTGCAACGTTTGTGGCGCGTAGTTTCTCTGGCGATAAAGAACAATTAATTCCACTGATTAAGGCAGCTTTGTCACATCCGGGTTTTGCTTTTATTGATGTGATTTCACCTTGTGTTACTTTTAATAATACCCCGGGGTCTACAAAAAATTACAGCTATGTGCGAGAGCATCTTGAAGCCACTTCAACAGTGGATTTT
>CBDUPD010000458.1:0-2845 GCA_965368985.1 uncultured Spongiibacteraceae bacterium
CTCCATCGGATACAACACACATGTTCACACCCAGTTTTCGTGTAAAACCATTGATCACCATCTGGTTAACAACGTTATCTTCTGCCAATAAAACATTTAGTTGAGAGTAGTCTGGCAAACCTTCTGCACCGACATTGTTTTGAGCAGATTGTTCTACAATTTCAAAACTTAATGTGAAATCAAATCTGGAGCCTTTATCCTTTTCACTTGCAAAATTTATATCCCCGTCCATAAGCTCAATCAACTGCTTGCATATGGCCAAACCCAAACCGGTTCCCCCATAACGCCGAACTGAGGACTGGTCTGCCTGGGTAAAAGGATAAAATAAAACTGCCTGCGACTCATCATCAATGCCAACACCTGTGTCTTCAACACAAAAAGTTACAGAGATTTTGTCTTCTGACTTATCAAGCCCTATTACCTTCAAACTAACAGATCCATGATGGGTAAATTTAAAGGCATTATTTAACAGATTGGAAAGCACCTGATGTACTCGAACCGGATCACCTTTAAGATTAACCGGAATCTCAGGCTCAATATCAACCTGAAGCTTGACATCGTTATTTTGAGCCAGACGATAAGGTACAAGCGTTTCTTCAATTAAATCACACAGATTAAATGGCTCTTTGCTTATCTCCATTTTACCTGCTTCAATTTTGGAGTAATCCAGAATATCGTTGATCACTACCATCAGGGTATTACCTGAACGCTGCAAGGCTTTTACATAATTTTGCTGCTTTTCATCGAGCTGAGTATATTCAAGCAGCTCTGCCATACCCAGAACACCATTCATTGGCGTTCTGATTTCATGGCTCATATTCGCCAAAAAGATGCTTTTAGCCTGATTGGCCTTATCAGCCAGAGCGTTTGATATTTCCAGCGCCTTATTCAACTCAAGCAACTCGGCTGTACGTTCATCAACCCGAACTTCCAATTCACTGTTCAATTTAAATCGTTCAGTAACTTCCTGATGTAACTGATGGTTTATTTTCTCAAGAGTTTCTGCCGCAGCCTCTGCAGCTTTACGTGCTTCCTCAAGGTCGGCAACATATTCCTTTTCACGCTTCTCTAAAAGGTTACGCTCAGTGATATTGATAACACCAGCTATCGCACCAATATAGTTACCTTCATCATCATTTATAGGTGATGTTTCCATCGTTGTATAAATACGCTCCCCTTCTTTTGAGATGAGTTCAAAATCATGCTGATCACTAGACCCTTGCTTACGACGATCAATATTTCTTTTGCATACCTCAATGCCATGATCATCCATAAAATCAAACAAGGCCCTGCCTATCATCTCTTCTTGTGTATAACCCAACATTTGAGCCATACTGGGATTAACAAATGTTGTTATCGAGTCTGCATCTATTAACCAAATACCTTCTTGTGCCAACTCAACTAATTGGCGGTATTTCTTCTCGCTATCTTTTAATTCCTGCTCAGCGATTTTTCTCTCTGTAACATTTTGCTGAACGCCAAAATGCCCCCTGATGCGACCTTTGTCATCATAGAGACATATATAATCACCCTCAATATAAACCGTACTGCCATCACGACTCTTTTCTTCTGATTCGGCGTGCAATCGACCCTCATTAAAAAATTTCTTCCACACCTCCCTGCCTTCACTGACCTCATGAGAAAAAAGGTCGTTAGGAGTCAATCCCAAAAAGTCAGACTCACTTGCACCATACTGGTCAAGCATCGCCTGATTTATTTTTGTTACTTTTTCATTCTTGAAAATATAATCCAGCAACTTCTCTTTATCAGCTTCGTCATTCCAGGAAACCGGCTCATCCAGCTGCATAAAGAAAAAGCCGGTTAATGATTGGGCAAAAAACAGTTCGAGTATCTCTTCATTCTCTTGTGTTTTTCTATCAGCATGATTTTCATCACGTAACACACCTGCCTTCACACTGGCCTTATATTGCGCAATTTCACTTTCCAGCCGGGCGATCTTTTGCTCGAGCTCTTCGACTCGTTTTTGTTCTGAATTCACATTGTGGTCCATTCGGGCATATACGCCTCTTCTATGCTTAGCATAGACCAAGCAGGTATTTTTTCCCTCAATATATGACTACCCAACACCTTTAATAACCCCGCTATTGAATAGCGCTTATTAGCTGTTGCTCCAAAATTGGCAAGTCATGCTTCACTACCGTCCAGACACTCTCAAGGCCAACACTCTTTTCATTGGCTAGAATAGCCTTGATTCCATTCAATTCAAAACATGTACTGTCTGCCAGTAACTCTCCGACTCTCAACAATTCTCGCAGATGTTTCATCACAGTATATTGTGCATCTGCTGAATGTGATAATTGAATTTTGTTATCAACATTTTGATTAATCACTTGAATAGCATCTAGCATGCTTTGTAATAATTCAATGTTATTGCCTCTTGCCAAATTACTATCTAGAACAGGCTTAGCGGCAACAGTTGTTTTGGTGAAGATTGCTGTCAACTCCTTATATATTGGGCAGCTAGTATCAGCTGAATAACATATCTGGTTGCCTTGTTGGCTTTTTTTAAGAATTCCTGCCTGCTCCAGCTTTGACAACTCCTTATGAACTGTCCCTGCAACCGTTGCAGTCAAACGAGCCACTTCCCGCACATGATATTGCTGCCCGGGATTTAGCAACAACAGATTCAGCACCTGACGACGGTATGATTTAAACAATATATCCAGCAATTTATCAGGCACTATTATTTACCAACTCCTTTAATGAAGCATTTTTAAATACATTTGTAGCTTAAATAGCTACATAATACAAATTAAACCCTTATATAACCACTGCTGGCTTTTCAAATTATTTTAGAATTTATCCGGAAACAGAAGAATGCTTG
>CBDUPD010000459.1:0-2844 GCA_965368985.1 uncultured Spongiibacteraceae bacterium
CTGCAGGTGTTGACTGTGATGATGAAGATGCTGATGTTGGTGAATGTTAAGAAAGTCTATGGGTCTTTCGGTCACGTTTTATTATAGTCTGGCAGACCGCGTAGTTAAAAAAGCTTATAGCAATAACCATGCTTTTGGGTTTTGGGTCATTTATAGTTTTGGTTATTTTGAGTTAGAGAGCAGAGTATACTTTTCTTTAGCAGTGTTTTGCTATTAGCCTCATTGAGATCAAAGTTGACTGTTTAGAGACAGGTGCTTACAAAAATAAATATGTTATCGTAGTAATGCATCCAATTGATCAACAATTTCTGCCCAATCGGCATCCAGTTCTTTGGCCTCGTTAAGGAAATCTGCTTGTGAATTATTCCAGATATTAGCTTCATGTAATTTTATATTAGGGGGTATAGGCTGATTGTCGTGTATGAAAACATTAATATTATCTTTTGTGCTTTCAATGCCTAGTTGATCAAATAATGATTTTAAAGAATGTATACTATCTTCCATTTACTTATCCTGAATGTGTATGGGTGGGAAATTTTTCATTAACTGCATAACTTATTTTGGTCAATCTATTTGTTGTGTGGTTGCATTCTCGCCAGTTCTTCCAGATGAGGTAAAAGTTCAGAGCGCTGTTGTACATGAAATATATATCTTGGTATGTCTTTATCGTTAGATGAGGCCATAAAAGGAGCTCCCCAAAAGCTGAGTAGAGCTTCAGGCTCTTGAGTTAAAATGCTATCGGCAAGTATAAATGATACAGGGTTATCGATATGACACCAATTTGGCTCTTGAACTTTTAAATGTATATCATGCGCAGCTATCATTGGATGAACTGTTTCAACCCATAACACTTGTTGATCCATATTGAGAACAAATTGAATAGAAGTTACAGCTGTATTATTGATGGCCGGTAGTAATAACATATCAAAGAGTGTCTGTGTCTTGTACATGGACAAACAGGTATTGAACCATAGTGTGTCACCACTCATATTGCGGAGATATTGCTGATTGGCAGAACGTAATCGTCGAGGCCCAATTAAAACAACATCGGGTACTTGTAACATCGTTTGGATTTTTGCAACTTTGTGAGCAGTTTGATCGACCTGGGCAGCTGTTATTTCATTTTCTTTTGTGTGTCGCAAGAAGTTAATAAACAATAACCCAAGCAGAGCCAGTACGATTAATAAAATAGTCTCTTCATCAACAATATGCAGCAGGTGAAGTACAATTGCTGTTACGGCTGCAATGATGCCTGCAATAGCATCCCAATCAAGTCTTATCAGTTGCCGTAACTTCATGCTTTATTCCAATTGCTTTGCATAAGTTTATTGATCATGGGTATGTACAAATTTATGTTGAATGTTTCAGTAGCAAGTGTTTGATTTCATCTATCGCCTTCATGGGGTTCAAACCTTTTGGGCAAACCCAGGTGCAGTTTTGTATATTGTGGCATCTGTAAACACTGTATGGATCTTCTAACTCGGACAAGCGTTCTACAGTCGCAGTATCTCGACTATCATTCAAAAACCGATAGGCTTGTAGCAAACCTGCCGGGCCAATATATTTATCAGGGTTCCACCACCATGAGGGGCAAGCTGATGTACAGCAGCCACAAAGAATACACTCATAGAGGCCATCCAGTTTAGCCCTGTCTTCAGGAGATTGAAGCTGCTCTATAGCGAGAGCAGAAGAGTCATTCATTAAATAGGGTTTTACTTTTTTGTATTGTGAAAAAAACAAATCCATATCTACAATAAGATCACGTATGACGGGCATGCCTGGTAATGGTCGAAGAATCAGAGCTCCAGACTTTCCAATCACATCATTAATTCTGGTAATGCAGGCGAGACCGTTTTTCCCATTAATATTCATACCATCTGAGCCGCAAACACCTTCACGGCAAGATCGACGGTAAGTAATGGATGGATCAACAGTTTTCAGATGTTCAAGTGCATCCAATACCATTCGTTTACGGAAACTGTCATCCACCGAATATGTCTTCATAGAAGGCGTATTGTCTGTATCCGGGTTATAACGATAAATTTGGATATCAATCATAATTACTCCTTTAAATGCACCATGCGATTGACTCTCTGCTTCCTTTTAATAACTATAGACCAAGTCGCTTGAGAATGTTGGAACTAGTGGTTGTATATTCCAGATGAACCTTTTTATCAGGCTGCATCCTTTCCTTGATTGCAAATGCTGCCAAAGCAGCTTCATGAAAACCTGAAAGAATCAGTTTCTTTTTACCTGGGTAAGTATTGCAATCACCGATGGCATAAATGCCCTCTATGGATGTCTCAAATGTATCTGTTGGAACCTTTATCTGTAACTTATCTAATTCCAATCCCCAATTTTTAAATTGTGTAATGCTGGGTGCCATACCGAAAAAAACCAATACATGGTCAACTGCTACCTTACGTACAACCTGATCGCTGCAAGAGACTTTAATTGCTGAGAGCTTATTTGTTTTGCTTTTCTCGAAATCAATTACCTGTCCTTGAAGAAACTGGGCTTCATGGTTAGTGCAGAGAGCCATATATTGATCAACTGAATTTTGAACTGCTCTGAAGCGATTTGATCGATGTATCAATATCACTTCAGCTGCCGTTTTCTGTAGCTCCAGGGCCCAGTCAAAGGCAGCATCACCACCGCCTAACACGGCAATACTTTTGCCTTTATGAATATCCGGGTCTGGCACACGATAAAATAATGAAGTGTTTTCAAATTGATCAATACCGGGTACTTTGAGTTGAACAGGCAGCATGGCACCGGCACCTGTGGCAATAACGATATATTTAACATGATAAGTTGAAGATTTAGCCGTTGTTACTATGAAGC
>CBDUPD010000460.1:0-2834 GCA_965368985.1 uncultured Spongiibacteraceae bacterium
AAGTATCTATTGTTGATGATATTTTCACCGATGATTATTACCGCTTATATGCTGATTATATTTGCACCCGACATCACGATGGAGATATGTACCCTCCCACACAGGATCAATATCGCAACTTTCTAAATAATGCCTTTAATTGTACGCAATATATTGTCTTTTCCCTGCATGATGAACCCAGGGCAATAGCTATTGTTGACCGGTTAACCAATGCTTTTTCTTCTGTTTACACATTTTTTGATCCGCATGACGAAAAACGAAGCCTGGGCACTTTCGCAGTACTATGGCAGATTCAGAAAGCTCAGGAACTGGGTCTTCAGTATATTTATCTGGGTTACTGGGTTAAAGAGTGCCAGAAAATGCGATATAAAACCCGGTTTCGCCCCTGCGAAGTCTTCATAAACCAGCGCTGGATGACTCTGACGTAAAGTGATGCCGGAATTCTTTGCTATTCAGTACTAAATCAGGCAGAATTCGCGCTGAATTTTTAATCTATATTATTATTAATTAAAACAGTCTTTATATTGAGGATTTCAGCTTAATGGCTAAAGAAGATCAAATTGAAATGGAAGGTGAAGTAATCGATACACTTCCCAACACTACCTTCCGTGTAAGGCTTGAAAACGACCATGTTGTAACAGCGCATATTTCAGGCAAAATGCGTAAAAACTATATCCGCATTCTTACTGGCGATAAAGTTCGTGTAGAACTAACGCCTTATGATCTGACTAAAGGCCGAATTACCTACCGCGCCCGCTAACACAGCATTTGAACTGATCAAGTTGCTGTGGCTATAAGCTCTGCAGCGTCGTGAATATGGACCTCACCATCTTCCATGGTGACATCAATAACACCACCCTTGCTACCAAGCTCACTGAACAACACATATTCAGCCAAAGGCTTCTTGATAAGCTCCTGAATAACTCTGGCCATTGGTCGGGCACCCATATCCTTGTCATAA
Organism: uncultured Spongiibacteraceae bacterium; assembly: GCA_965368985.1. Lineage (GTDB taxonomy): Bacteria > Pseudomonadota > Gammaproteobacteria > Pseudomonadales > DT-91 > CAZTZY01. The sequence continues at coordinate 962 of CBDUPD010000460.1, forward strand.
CCTTTTTCAACCAGATAATCTCTCACCTCATCGGATACGTTAATGGTGATTGATTTATCATCAAGCTGCGATTGCAATTCAAAAAGAAACTTATCAACAACAGTATGAATAATCTCCGGAGTAAGCGGCTGAAATTGAACAATGGCATCAAGGCGATTCCTGAATTCCGGTGTAAACATACGGTTCAGTATTTCCATACCATCAGTTGAATTGTCTTGTAATGTAAAGCCCATGGAACGTTTGGCTAATGTTTCAGCCCCGGCATTTGTTGTCATAATTAACACAACATTTCTAAAATCGGCGGTTCGCCCATTATTATCTGTCAGCGTCCCATGATCCATTACCTGAAGTAATAGATTAAACACTTCAGGATGAGCTTTTTCGACTTCATCTAACAAAACAACACTATGTGGATGCTTTGTTACAGCTTCAGTCAGTAAACCACCCTGATCAAATCCAACATAACCCGGAGGCGCACCAATCAAACGAGATACCGTATGACGCTCCATGTATTCAGACATATCAAAACGAATAAGCTCCATACCCATAATACCAGCCAACTGTTTGCTGATTTCAGTTTTGCCGACACCAGTCGGGCCGGCAAACATAAATGAACCTATAGGTTTATCAGGAGATGTCAGCCCGGCACGTGCAAGTTTAATCGCGGTAACCAGGGTTTCAATTGCCGCATCTTGACCAAAAACAACACGTTTCAGGTTGTCACCTAAATCCAGTAAAGATTTTTTATCATCAGAGCTAACCGTTTTTTCTGGTATACGTGCAATTTTTGCAATAATAGATTCAATCTCATGTACACCGATGGTTTTTTTGCGTTTGTTAACCGGCTGAAGTTGCTGGTATGCACCCGCTTCATCGATGACATCAATCGCCTTATCGGGCAAGAATCGGTCATTAATATATTTTGCAGCTAACTCTGCAGCTACTTTTAAAGCTTTATCGGCATATTTTAATTGATGATGCTCTTCAAAGCGTGATTTTAAACCCTTAAGTATCTTATATGTGTCTTCAACACTGGGTTCGGTGACATCTACTTTCTGAAAGCGACGAGACAAGGCCTTATCTTTATCAAAAATACCACGATATTCTTCGTAGGTTGTTGAACCAATGCAGCGCATTTCTCCGCCAGTCAGAATCGGTTTAAGTAAATTAGATGCATCCATAACACCACCAGATGCTGCACCTGCACCAATAATGGTGTGAATTTCATCGATAAACAAAATAGCGTGGGGGTTCTTTTTCAATTCGCCTAACAGTGCTTTGAATCGTTTTTCAAAATCACCACGGTATTTGGTGCCAGCTAACAGGGCACCTAAATCAAGGGAATAAACAACGCTCTCCAAAAGTATGTCAGGAACATCACCGTCAACTATTTTTTTAGCGAGACCTTCAGCTATCGCTGTTTTACCAACGCCTGATTCACCAACCAGCAAAGGGTTGTTTTTTCTACGACGAGTTAAAACCTGAGCGACACGTTCAACTTCCTCGGCACGTCCAATCAAAGGGTCTGTAATCCCTTCTTTGGCTTGTACGTTAAGATTGGTTGCATAGGTATCTAATGCGCTCTCCTGATTCATTTCAGAACCATCTGTGTTTTCATCAATATCCTGATGCGACTGATGATCGTCATTGTTGGCAATTTTAGAAATACCATGGGATAGAAAATTAACAACATCCAGCCGAGATATAGACTGCTGTTTTAACAGGTAAACTGCCTGGCTTTCCTGTTCGCTAAAAATTGCTACGAGAACATTGGCACCAGTCACCTCTTTTTTACCAGAAGATTGCACATGAAATACTGCGCGCTGTAATACACGCTGAAACCCTAACGTGGGCATCGTTTCACGATCTTCTA
>CBDUPD010000461.1:0-2831 GCA_965368985.1 uncultured Spongiibacteraceae bacterium
GCAGATGATTGATTATGGCCACATGCTTTTCACCGCTTTAACAATGATTACTGCCGTCATCTTTGCACGGTATTACCTCAACCTTACCCGATACAAAGCCTTACACCTTTTAAGCAAGCTGAATATTGGCCTGGGTATTATCTATATTGCTCTCATTCCCTTTCTTCCTTCATATATCAGCAATATGGCAACATCGTTAATGTCTATAATTGTTGCAGCTTTTCTGCTTGTTACCGGCCTTATTCAACTTAAAAGAGGGCTTCCTGAAGCCATCTATTATTGTGTAGGATGGGGTATTCTACTATTCGGTACCATTCTTATCTCATCCAGCATCTTTGGCAGTCGATTTGAGATAGACCAGGTGCTCACCATTATTAAATTCTCATTTCTGGTACAACAGATCATACTTTGCATCGGTTTGAGCATGAAAATAAAAACCCTGCAAAAGGAAGAAGAAAAATCAAGAGAAACCGCTTTAAGACATCAGATGGAAATGGATACGCGCAATGAATTCTTTGCCAAAATGAGCCATGAAATAAGAACACCTATCAACGGTGTGTTAGGCTGTCTGCAACTTATCGACCAAAGACAGCTGAATAAAACACAACAGGATTATATTAATACTGCCCGCAACTCTGCAGACATTTTATTATGTATCATTAACGATATTCTGGATTTCTCAAAGATAGAAGCCGGTAAATTCAAACTTGAAAATAAGCCTTTCAACCTTCGCAAATTAATCAATGAATCCATACAGGTTTTTGAACTGGAAAGAACACAGAGTAACGTCAAGTTTATTCAACGACTATCAGCCGATGTACCTAAAGTCATTGTCTCTGACGCTATTCGCCTACACCAGATATTACTTAATCTTATTTCCAACGCTATCAAATTCACATCCGAAGGTAGCATTACCATAGAGGTTAACGTATTAACTATTGATACAGAAAACTGCCAACTGGAGTTTAAGGTTATTGATACCGGTATCGGTATGGAAGAAAAAGAAAAAGAAATTTTATTCCAACCTTTTCAACAGGCAGAGCAGTCCAATAAAACCCAACTACGTGGCACAGGTCTGGGTTTAAGTATTTGCAGACAACTTTGCGAACTGATGCAAGGTAGTATCAGCGCCGAAAGCCAGCTGAATGTAGGCACCACCTTCACTTTTTCAATTACTGCAGAGTTACCTGACAACAATACAAGCTCCGGTCTTGAAGAAATCCAGGAAAGCGATAAAACAATCAGGGAGTTCGACAACCTGAATGGTTTAAACATACTCTTTGCTGAAGACAACCAGACTAATGCAAAAGTACTAGAAGGGGTATTAAAAAAACTGGGGGCTAATTTTGTATCAACGCCCAATGGGCTGGAAGCACTTGAGACATATAAAGCATCACCTGAAAAATTTGATCTCATTATAATGGATTGCGAAATGCCCGAAATGGATGGCTATTCTGCGAGTATCAGAATACGGCAGTTTGAGAAAATGTGTAACTTGCCTGTTATTCCTATTCTGGCATTATCAGCTCACGCAACAGAAGAGACTGTTGAAAATTGCCTTGGTGTTGGTATGAATGCCCATATAGCAAAACCGATAAGAATTCCGCTTTTCATTCATGAAATAATGAAAGCGGTAAACAAATAAGCTGGCAAACCATTAACTAACAACTATTAGTAATATCACTCATCATGTCATACGAAAGTATTAACCCCTTTAACGGGAATCATCTTCACTCGTATCCTTACCAAAGTCAGGATGAAGCAGTCCATGCACTTGCTGTTGCTACTCTTGCTTTTGATGATTGGCAGCAACTTAATTTCAAAGATAGGGCAAGTTATATTCATCGCCTGGCTGAACTATTACGCAAACACATTGATCGCATTGCGGCAACCATGACCGCAGAAATGGGAAAACTCCCCCACGAAGCACTGGCAGAAATTCACAAATCTGCTGACGCATGTGACTATTTTGCGATTAAAGCTGAAGATTTGTTAGAAGATGAACCTGTACAGTGTGATTATGAACAGGCTTTTATTCACTATCAGCCTATTGGCTGCATACTTGGCATCATGCCGTGGAACTTTCCTGTATGGCAGGTCATACGATTTATTATTCCTACCCTGATGGCGGGCAATGTCGTATTGGTTAAACATGCAGAGAATGTACCTCAATGCGCCCTGCTGATTGCAGAATTAATTGATATGGCAGAGTTTCCTGCTGGTGTTTTTCAAAACCTGATGATTGACAATAACACAACAGCCGATGTTATTGCTGATCGCCGCTGTGCAGCAGTTAGCCTTACAGGCAGCGAAAAAGCAGGTAGGTCTATTGCAGCCACCGCCGGAAGACACCTTAAAAAATCTGTTATGGAACTGGGCGGATCAGACCCATTTATAGTATTGGAAGATGCTGATCTTGATAATGCCGTCGCAACCGCTGCGCTCTCACGCTTTTCCAATGCAGGACAAACCTGCATCGCAGCCAAACGATTTATTATTCACAATAATATTGCTGACAGGTTTATTGAAAAGCTAAAAGCTACTGCAGAAACGTATATATACGGTGACCCATCTGATACCATCACCACCATGGCACCGCTTGCCAGAAATGACCTGCGTGACAAATTACATCAACAGGTTGAACAATCACTGCAAGCAGGTGCAAGCGTGGTTACCGGCTGCCAACCACTAACAGGCTATGCTGATTACCCTGCTTCAATTCTCGACAATGTTACATTGGGCATGCCCGCCTACGAAGAAGAACTGTTTGGCCCTGTTGCCAGCATCATACGCGTACACTCAATAGAAGAAGCTATCTATGTTGCTAACAA
>CBDUPD010000462.1:0-2830 GCA_965368985.1 uncultured Spongiibacteraceae bacterium
CGATCAGGTATCTGCAAACGCCGCTGAGTCAGCAACGGTTGCCGAGCGCTCGGTAAAAATCGCTAACGCTGGTGCCGAGGTGGTACAGAATACAATTAACGGGATGGACACGATTCGTGAGCAGATTCAGGATACAGCGAAACGTATCAAGCGACTCGGTGAGTCATCTCAAGAGATCGGGGATATCGTATCGTTGATCAACGATATCGCCGACCAAACAAACATTCTGGCTCTTAATGCGGCAATACAGGCATCGATGGCCGGTGACGCAGGTCGTGGGTTCGCGGTGGTTGCCGATGAGGTACAGCGTCTTGCTGAACGTTCATCTGCTGCGACGAAACAGATTGAAGCACTGGTTAAAACCATTCAGTCTGATACTAACGAAGCGGTAATATCGATGGAGCAAACAACTTCTGAGGTTGTTCGGGGAGCACGACTTGCACAGGATGCGGGTATGGCACTTGAAGAGATCGAGAAAGTATCGCAAGAACTTGCTGAATTGATCCAGAACATCTCGAACGCTGCTCGTCAGCAAGCGGCATCAGCGGGTCACATCTCGAATACGATGAATGTTATTCAGGAAATTACCCAGCAAACAAATGCGGGTACAACAGCAACAGCCCGGTCGATTGGTAACCTTGCTGATATGGCGACAGAGTTACGAGACTCGGTTGAAGGTTTCACGCTACCTGAAGAGGTTGATGTGGAAGCTGGCATGGGAACAGGCTCACCATATAGTCATGAGCAAGAGGTGGCTTAATTAATAAAACTTGTTTTTCAGTGAAAGTAGTTTGAATTTATGAGCTGGACGTACAATACGTTACCGGACCTCACTCCAGAAGAGTTCTATGAATGGAGAAACCTGTTGGAAGAGAGAACGGGTATATCATTCGAGAAACATAAAAGAATTTTGCAGACAGGTCTTGGTCAGCGAATGCAAGAGGTGGGCTGCAAGAGTTATCGTGAATATTATAATAATATCAAGTTTGCACAAGGCGGTGAGCTGGAGTGGACAGCACTATTGCGTACGCTCACGGTCAAGGAGACTCGTTTTTTAAGAGATGAAGATGCCATTGAATATGTTAAGGGTTATCTTTTTAAGCAGTTGGTTAGTGGTAAGCATAATGGGTCGTTAGAGATCTGGAGTGTTGCATCCTCAACCGGGGAAGAGCCTTATACATTGGCTATGACTGCAAATGACTGTATTGAGGGTTTGGGAATTGAAAAATATTTTGGGGTAACGGCAACAGATATTTGTATGTCGTCGTTGGCTATAGCGCGAAAAGGTGCATATCACAATCGTCGACTTGAAACCCTTAGTAAAGATATGCAGGAAAGATATTTTGAGGCATCAGGCAATGATAGAAGCGCTGTTGTTAAATGGTTGAAGCAGCGAGTCTGTTTTGTTCAGGCAAATATTATTGATCTTGGAGATCTGCCAGTTAGTAATATGGATGTTGTTTTTTGTCAGAACGTGCTTATTTATTTTAAGCGTTGGCGCCAGCATGCAGTGCTTGATGAGTTAGTGGAGCGTTTAAAGCCTGAAGGACTATTGGTTGTAGGTATGGGCGAAGGAGCAGGCTGGAATAATAAGAAAGTCGTGCGCGTGAAAGATGATGGCGTGCAGGCGTATATTAAAATCGCTTAGGGTACAAGGCTAAGTTTATATGTCAGATAGACGTAGTTATTTAGCCCTTGATTGGGTTAATGAAGAAATAGTTGAAACGCTTAATCAGGCTATTGAGGCGCTTGATGGATTTGTGTGCAACCCTGAAGATATAACCAAGTTACGTTTTTCCCTTACCTATATTCATCAGGTGGCTGGCAGTCTCAAAATGATAGAGTTGCATGGTGCATCTCTTCTTGCACGTGATATCGAAAGCCTGATTTCTTCAATGTTTGAAGGTGAGCCCTCAACTGAGAAGCTGGTTACAACAGCAAGCCTGATTAATGCGGCTTTAGGTGAGTTATCTGCTTATGTGGTTAAAGTAGGTAAAACACACGAAGATACGCCAAAAGAGTTGCTGCATATCATGAATGAAATTCGTGAGGCTAATCAGAAAGAGGAAATTTCAGAAGCAGATATATTCAACCCTGATCTTGCTGCAGCTAAGGGTGCGGAGCCTCAACAGCCAAGCATAGCGGTTGATGATTTTAATGAATTAATCAGAAAGTTACGTCAAACATTTCAAAGAGGTTTAATTGGCGTTGTTCGTGAGCAAGACCTTGAGGCTAACTATCTCATCATATCCAGGGTTTGTGGGTCCCTTTTGAAAGTGTCTGCCAGAACTGCCAGTGAGCCTTTATGGAAAATAGCCTATGCAATAGCTGATCAGTTGTTGCAATCAAAGATGTCTGCAGATGTTGAGTCGAAAAAAACACTAAAACAAATCGATAATCAAATTAAGCATCTTGAAGAGTCTGGTCGAGATGCTTTATTGGAGTCACCAGATGCTGATTTATTGCGGGTATTATTATATTGTGTTGCCACAGCTGACCCGGTAACAGATGCAATTAAAGAGTTGCAATCGGTTTATCAGCTGGATGCTGCTTTGTCTGATGAAGGGGCCACAAGCTCAGGTCTTGATGAAAAAATTGTAGCACGAATTCAGAAGAGTCTTTCAGAAGATATTGACAATCTGTTAGCTTACAATTCCAGTCAAGAGTCGCTTGGTTTAAGTAAGGGGCTTGATAGGTTGCTAAAAACCTTTGAGTTATTATCAGTGGCAGAAAATCTTTCGTCATTGGTTGATGTGGCTGAAAAGATAAAAGGTAGAGTGTTGGCCAATGAAGAAGTGCTGTCAGATATGCCGGCAGTTAAGCTTGCGTT
>CBDUPD010000463.1:0-2829 GCA_965368985.1 uncultured Spongiibacteraceae bacterium
TGATACTGCTGGTAATAGATATTGCCTGATGCACGATGACCATAAATGATAGACTCAATATGAAACTCTATAGGTATTAAAAAAACGAGCACCAGAGAGACAATAGGTCTCTTTCTTTTCTCTACAACCACTTGCTTTAAATAACACCGATGAATATAGATCAATACCAGTATTTCCAGAATCCACATATAGATCTCATAACGAAAATACCAGCCAAATCGCCCTACCATTAAATGAAAGAAAACAGCTAATGCAGACACCGCAGCCAGCTTTCTATCTGCTACAGGTCTGGTTTTTGAACACGCACTCACCAGTAACATAAGCATACCCACCAGCATGATCCACGCCTGAGGATAGACAAAATTCTTTTTCAGGTTAACTGCAAGTTTTTCAACACCTGACTGAACAACCTCCGACTTAACCAATACCGAACTAGGCAAATACTCCTGGCCGATCGATAACAAAAACAGTGAGAACCCTGCAAGCAATAGCACAATAACAAAACCGGCTGCGATGGTTTTTATATAGTGCTTATGCCAAAAGAAATACAACAAGGCCGCACCTGAAACAGCAAGACACTCATAACGAATAAGCGGAGCTATTATAATAGCTACCCAGGTGGCCATTATAACAACGCCGGTCTGGTTAAAGTGAACAATACCTATCATGATCACTAACACAGCGAGCAACTGAACCACGTGCTCCATTCCTAAAAAGTTAAGACCAACGAGATTACTGGCAAGAATAAAAAAGATTAATAACAAAAAATGCGCTTTATTTGAAAGCGGCTCTCCACCCAACATTTTGTCTGTCTTTATCAGGGTTGAATGAATAACGACAATACAAGCCAGAGACAGAAGAACGTTAACAAACAGCAATAACAGGTCTGCATGGGGAAAGAAAACAATCGGCAATAAAAGTATCGGCCAAAGAATGGACGATGCCGGCGATGAATACTCCTGTATATTTACACCATAGTGGCCCTGAAGAATGTTTTCACTCAATGCCAGATGAATATAAGGGTCATCAAGCGTATAGGAAAACCCACCACCATTACCCATAAAAATGGCAATCAGATCAACAACAATAACTGTTAGAAAAACCACCAACGCCCAAATAAGTGGCTGCCTGTTTGTTAATAAACTATTCACTTGTCTTCTGGCTTATTGGTTAATAACACCCGATTCAAGCGTAATGCTTCTGGCAACTGCTGAAATAACTCATCACGCACCGCAATAAAAATCGGAGTATTCATCTCTTTTTTACTGGTCAGCCCGGTTATAATCCCTTGCTGCTGATAAATAATATGATAATTATTGGCTCTCAAGGTATCCAGGCGCTTCTGATTATCTTCATCTGTTCTGTTTAGCAGATCATAGACAATATCAAGTCTTGGAAGATCACACTCGCCTTTATTATAAGCTGAAAAATAATCACTATAGCTTACAAAAATACCGGTCCATATTTTCTTCACATCATCAAAATCAGCACAATCAGATATATGCCGGGTTAGTAGACCGCGCATATCAACAAAATATACTGCTTCATTAAAATTCAACCGCAGATGATAAGGAATCATACCCATTTGTATACTGGCAATCACCAACGGCTTCTGCTGCTGCTCTGATAGCGCTGAAATAACAGGGCTGATAGCATTAATAAGCTGCAAGTCACGAGTATGAATATAATTGGACGTTTCAGTCCATGAATATGCTTTCCAGTCAGGCTCCTGGGAAAAAGAAGCCTTATACGCAGCGGTTTGGTAAACAGGAACACCGGTAGATAGATATTGGGAAAAAACAGTCACCTCAACTAATAGTAAAATAACAAAGACAGAAACAAACACTTTAAAATGTTTCAACGACTGCAAATAGTAACAAAAGATACATGCCATTAAAGGTAATATCGGCACAAAGAAACGACCCCCGCCCATCCAGTCACCACCTGACGCAACAATAAAACTCAGATAGGCCAACACAAAACTAACTGACACCAATAGCCAGGGGGTTTGTAGCGGTATTTTTTTAAACCAACGGTAAACCGGCGCGGTCATTGTCAAAGTATAAATAATAATACTTAGCTGCATCGTCCAGATAAAGATATACGCAAACCCAAAACCCAGTTTTGTTAAACTAAAAGTTTCTGATTTTGCGTAAACAGGTTGAGGGAATATTTGCCCAAAATATGCCATGCGTATTGCGCAAACAATAACAAACACACAAAATGCAAAAGCAAGCATTAGAACGATTTTTTTAATAATCGCCGAACGTTCAATATCATGCAGGGAGAACAGCAACACCGCCATTAATGCTGCCACAAGCACAAAAAATGATTCTGGCCTGACTAACAAAAAACCTGTGAAAGAAAACAGTAGATTAAAAAGTGTTTGCGCAGACTGTTTATCAAACAGGAACGCCTTGATTGAAAACACACAGTACAACACAATGAGAGCAGTTAATGTTGACTCCAGGCCACCCATCGACCAGTAAGTAAATGCCGTAGAGAGTGATAACAGCAACAGTGGCAACCAGGCTTTTTGAACCTCCATATTGTTTGCCAGTATATATGTCACAGGCAAACAAATAATTGCCAACACCAAAGAAAATAACGGCCCAATTGTGGCGAGTGAAATTCCTGAAAACATGTGCAGCAAACCCAACATAACAACATGTAAAAAGCTGGAACCCTGCTCTACTGCTTCACCATTAATATTTACAATACCATCACCATCAGCAAAAAATTTGGCAGCTGCATAAGTGATATGTGAATCATCATGACCCGACGGACCAAACACCAACAAGGCGACCAGGCACAACAGCACACTATTTA
>CBDUPD010000464.1:0-2829 GCA_965368985.1 uncultured Spongiibacteraceae bacterium
TTTTATTAAAGAGCCCGGTGTTGATGTTGATCGCCCCATCTCTTTAACTGCAGATATGGTGAAGAATCAAAAAATACTAATTGCTATCACTGAGGGTGATGAAATCTGGTTTGATAAAAAAAAGCTCGAAGATCATCAGGTGCGTGCAGCAATAGAAAAAATGCATGCTGAAAATCCAAAAGGGGCTGTTGTTATTCAGGCAGACAAGAATTCAACCGCTGAAAAGGTTGCTCAGGTTATTGATGCAGCCAAACAGGCTGGTGTAACAGCTATCTCTCTGGCAACTAACCAATAACGAATAAAACAAACCATCATGCAGATCATACGACTTATCATAGGTGGACTTCTTGCAGTAGTAGTAACAGTAGTGTTGCTGGGTGTCATGCAACAGCTGATTCATCAGGATGAGATCAATATTGATGAAGGCGAAACACGTAAGATTGCTGATATCCAGATGGGTAAAACAGACATTGAAGTGAATGTTAGTGAGCGTAAGCCGGATAGGCCTGAAGACCCTGAAGAACTCCCTCCTGAAATTGAGCAACCAGAATTGCAAAACCTTGATGTTAATGCAGAGCAGGTGAATATTGCGCCTTCGTTAAAAGTTGATCTGTCTTTATTAAGTGGTCCGGGATTATCGGCCAGTGATGGTGAGTATCTACCGATGGTTAAAGTGCAGCCACAATATCCGAGCCGGGCTTTGTCTCGGGGTATAGAGGGTTATTGTATTGTAGAGTATACCGTGACTAAAACCGGTTCGGTTCGGGACCCTGTAGCTGTTGCTGATGAGTGCAAGCCATTATTCAAGAGTGCTTCGGTAAAGGCGGCATTAAGATTTAAATATAAGCCCCGTATTGAAAATGGGGAGCCTATTGAGGTTCCCGGTGTGAGAAACAAATTTACTTATAAGCTGGCCAAGTAATGCTTAACTCTTTTTATAAAAAGTTCATTCGGTTTATGTCTGGTCAAATACATTTGGCTATTCGAATGATTATTGTATTGATTGTTAGTCAGCTATTATTTGTTGGTTTTGTATTTTCAGAACAACAAAAACCACCTGAAAAAACCAGGCAAACACAGTCGATACGTGCTGATGTTTTTGATGTTTTATCAAAAGCACAAGAAGCCCAGGAAAAAGGCGACTTCGATGAAGCACTCAAACATCTGGATGTGTTGAAATCTCGCAGTGGTAAAAAAGAGCTTAAACCTTATGAGAAGGCGCAGCTTTGGAATTTTTATGCCTATGCGTATTTGTCGAAAGAGAATTACCCGAAAGCAATCAGTGCATTTGAAAAGGTATTGGCTCAGCCGGATTTACCCGAAGGTTTGTTGACCAGTACGCGGTTTACTCTTGCTCAGCTGCATTTGGCAGATGGTCATGTGAAAAAAGCCATATCATTGCTGGAGCAGTGGTTTACGATTGCAAAAAATCCGGGACCGGATGCCTATGTGTTGCTGGCACAGGCGTATATACAGGATAAGCGGGTTGATGATGCACTGAAGCCACTTTTGTCGGCATTCGAAGTTGCAAAAAAGCAGGACAGAGAAGAAAAGGAAAACTGGTATGCCTTGTTGCAATATATCTATGCAGAGAAACAGTTATATAAAAAACAGGAAAAAGTTCTTCGTATACTTGTGAGTCGATGGCCAAAAAAACAGTATTGGCTAAGCCTATTTGGTGTTTATTCCGAACTTGAAAATGAGCAACAACAACTCAATGTTCTTGAAACAGCTTATGTGCAAGGCCTGCTTGATCAAAAAGGCTATGTGGTGACATTGGCGCAATTATTGGCGGCAAATGGGGCACCTTATAAAGCTGCAAAAGTTATGGAAAAAGCAATTGAAGATAAACTGGTTGAGCCGGATGCAAAGAATATGGAGCGCCTGGGAGAATACTGGCGCCTCGCGCAAGAGATAGAAAAAGCGCTTCCTAATCTTGTTGAAGCGGCGAAGTTGGCAGATGACGGCAAGCCGGGTATGCGGCTTGCTTACTTGTATATGAGCCTCTATCAGTATAAGAATGCAGCGCAACAGATAAAGGCAGCCTTGGCAAAAGGTGGCGTAAGGCATCCGGTAGATGCACAGATGCTTAGAGGAACAGCACTGTTTCATGCCAAAGAATATGACCAGGCTAGCAAGGTTTTTCAATCTGTTGTTAAGGTGGCGCGAGAACAAGAGATGGAAAAACAATACAAACAGGCGCAGCAATGGCTTGATATAATCAAGTCAGAGATTAAGCGTGATGAAGAAGTAAAAGCTTATCTTGCATCATAAGCAAAATTAAAATGATTAACCCCATCGATATAATGGGAAAAAATAATTAAGAAAATATTTGATAAATCTTGCTAAAACAAACTAGAATCAAATTATCTGATTAATTTACTAAATTATTTACATTATGAATAAACAACTCGTAGTCAAACATATGCCCCAACCAGCGAACGCGATTCGCTGGTTTATGGCTATTTTTGTGCTGCGAAAACGTTAAAAGACAATTGTTCTTTTAAAAGCCGCAGCGTAAAACCTGCGGCTTTTTTCGTTTAAGGCCTACAGGTTTTCGCTAATCAAGTAGCTGCCGAAAAACGTAATAGTTTACCGGTAGCTACAACAGACGCCAAACAATAGGAGTATTACTCATGTCTGTTTTAGTAAGCTATGTAGCCGTTATTATTATCTGGTCTACTACCCCTCTGGCTATCAAGTTAGGTCTTGATAGTGTTTCGCCATATGCAGCGTTATTGCTGCGTATATTGCTGGCATTGGTGATAGCAGAAGTATTTATTGTTGTATGGAAAAGAGAGGCAATGCTAAAGCGACATAACTGGAAGG
>CBDUPD010000465.1:0-2812 GCA_965368985.1 uncultured Spongiibacteraceae bacterium
TATTGCAGTTGTCTGCGAAGGTGATGGCGATGGCGTTAATGAATACAAGGCTCAAGGGGTCACAGGCCTACCCAACCCAACTGGGGACATATTTTATATTGAATATGTCGCCCATGAAATGGGGCATCAATTCGGCGCACCACATACCTTTAATGCTAGCGGCATCAACTCTGGAGCATGCGATGGCAACAGACAAGAGCATACTTTTGGCGGAGGCTCTTATCTTGCTGCCAGCGCCTATGAAGTAGGTAGCGGCAGCACTATTATGTCTTATGCAGGCATATGCAGTACTCAAAACCTACAATCCAGCTCTGACCACTATTTTCATGGACGCAGCGTAGAACAAATAAGAGAGTTCATCGAAGGGGATATCGCTCCAACCATACCTTGGGCAGATGGATCACGATGCGGAAGCAACTCTGTCACTAATGATGCGGAACCTGTCGTTAGTGCCGGAAATGATTATATAATACCCGGTAATACACCTTTTCTCTTAACAGGCAGCGCAACAGATACCGACTCAGATAGCTCAACTTTTATTTATAACTGGGAACAATTTGACCTTGGATCTGCCACCACCAGTTTAACTCAAATGCATACTGATCTGGGCAGCGGACCATTAATTCGATCTTACCCTGGAAGCACCAGCCCTATACGTTACATACCCACCCTTGACGCTATCCTGGCTGGCAATCTTACAGCCAATACCGGAGAACGACTTCCGACAACAGATAGACCCCTTAATTTTCGATTGACTGTCAGAACAGGCAATTATGGCGTTGATCAGGATGAAATGTTAATTACTGTAGACGGTGACGCGGGCCCATTTACGGTAACAGCACCTACCGATGGGACAGTATATGATGGCTTTGAATCAGTGGATGTTGACTGGAATGTTTCTAACACAACATCTTCACCCGTAAATTGCTCTACCGTTGACATCGACTTCTCATCGGATGGCGGCAATACATTTGATACAAACATTCTAACAGCCACCCCCAATGATGGCACACAATCCGTACAGTTACCTAATGTAACAACAACTCAGGGTAGAGTCAGAGTGCTATGCAATGGAAATATCTTCTTTAATATTTCTCCTGATGATTTATCTATCAGCAGTGTTGCAGCAACGGAAATAAGTATTGTTTCATTGGATGCTAATAAACCTGAAAGTAATAGTGGCACAAACACTTTCACCTTTACTGTTTCTCGAACGGGCTATATTTCGGGTACATCTTCTGCTGATTACATTGTTACAGGAACAAGTGGATCTCCAGCCGATACCAGAGACTTTGCTGAAAATGTATTTCCATCAGGCTCTGTTGAGTTTGCTGCCGGTGAGACCAACAAGACGATTAGCGTACTTATTAGCGGTGATACCAGCATTGAAGATGATGAAGAGTTTACTGTCACATTAGTAAATCCGTTCAATACAGCTATCAATACTCCCAGCGCTATTGGCAATATTAATAATGATGATACTCACATTGCACTATCAGCAACAGATGCCAATAAACCAGAAGGTAACAGCGGAACAACTGCATTTGCTTATACTGTTTCACGAACTGGCGATTCAGTAAATGACACTACCGTCGATTATATTGTGACGGGGTATGGTCTCGACCCTGCATCAGCTGCTGATTTTAATGGTGGCACATTTCCCTCTGGCACCATTACCTTTTCTACAGGAGAAACAGAAAAAAATATCACAATTCCAGTCAATGGTGACACCGATGTGGAAGAAAATGAAAAGTTTCAGGTCACATTATCCAATCCTGTAAATGCACAAATTACCAGACCCTCTGCTCTAGGAACAATAAAAGATGATGACGACAGCACCAGCATTTCATTTTTAAGTACCAATATTACGAAATACGAGAGTGACTCTGGTCGAACAAGTTTCATTTTTACAGTCGATCGGTCCGGAATAAATACCGGCCCTTCCTCGGCCACCTATACTGTGTCTGGCTCAGGGCCTTTTCCGGCGAACAATTCTGATTTTCATGGCGGCACTTTTCCTACAGGCACTATCAACTTTTCAGCTGGAGAGATAAGAAAATTCATTACCGTTGATGTTCTGGGAGATACAGATAGCGAGAATGACGAAGAATTTATCATTACGTTATCTGACCCAATTGGGACTACGATAACCACAGCAACCAGTAACGGAACAATAAAAAATGATGATATTTCAATAATATTGAGTAGCAATCAGATTTCTAAAGTTGAAGGTGATTCTGGCATCACCAGTTTTTTATTTATTGTAAAACTCAATCAGGCCACCTCCCAAACCACCACTATAAACTATCAGGTTTCTGGCACAGGTAACAACCCGGCTGATGCAGATGATTTCGGAGGCACACTCCCTGCAGGGCAAATACATATACCTCATTCACAAACAACTGAGATAATCAATATTTCAGTTAGAGGTGATCTTCTGGCAGAAGGCGATGAAAGCTTTACCATTTCAATCACCAGTTCATCCAGTGCCACAATATTGGTAAACAGTGCATCTAGTACAATAACTAACGATGATGATTTTACTTTTGTATCCATTAATGAATCTGCTGATATACCAGCAACCACTGCGGAAGGAGACATAGGTGTTACCAATATACCATTTACCGTATCTCGCACCAGTACACACCCGGGTACTTCTGTTGATTATCAAGTATCTGGAACAAATTATCTATCAAGCGATAACGCCACAGCCAACGACTTCATAAACAATGTATTTCCATCTGGAACAATCCAGTTTTTGCACAATGAAACGAGTCGTACTATTAATATTCCTGTAGCTGGAGATTTGGAT
>CBDUPD010000466.1:0-2807 GCA_965368985.1 uncultured Spongiibacteraceae bacterium
CAGATAAGACAACTACCCCCATAAATTAGTATGCTCTTATTACAATTTGCGCCTAATCACCTTTTTGTCCCCTAATAAGAGCGAAGAGTCCCATGCGAATAACTGGCGAGAGCAATGAGAAGTTGTGCAGAGAATAGCTTCTCGGTCCAATTAATGAATAGCTTAAAGCTAACAGATTCCGACCAGAGCAACAACTAGTCCATCCCAGCCACGAAGTGGAGAACAACACTACCTTTTTTGGTGTTGATTATCAGGCATTCCGTCATCGTCCAAATAGACAAGATCAATAACATTTTCAAAGGTCGCAAGTCGCTCTGGTCCTGCTGGATGAGTAGCAAAGAACCCCGTTTTCTTCTTCCCCGCCATTGCGCCCAATTTTATCAAGACATTACGCGTACTGACCAAATCATAACCAGAACGGTCCACTATGAATGCAGCTAATAAGTCAGCTTCCTTCTCCTGCTGTACGCTATAAGTAATAGAACCGATTGCAGAACCAAGTTTAGCTGCACTCTCTACTGCATCTGTAGCATTTTTTTGGCAGCTATATGTGTAGCAAGGCCCTGCGTTGACAGCTATTGCCCCCATTACGATCGCGCCTAAAACTCCTCCAACACCTGTGCGCGTTTCAGTTTCATCTATATGATCGGCAATATGGTGGCCAATTTCGTGAGCGATAACGAAAGCGAGTTCGTCTTCAGTGCTAACCTGAGTCATGACATCATGGTAGACAACAACACGGTTGTTATCTGTTGCGTATGCATTAAAGTCACGTTCTGCACTATATTCTACATCCCACCAGCATGTCTTTTGCTCCTTAACGTGCCAGCAAACTTCCCGTGCTTTTGAAACCAGTTTTTCATAGACCCGATGAAGCATTCGTTCTGCCTCGACTGAGCTCATAATTTTTTTGGGAACAGGCATAGGGTATGCCTCGATTTCAGTCAATGCTTTCTGTTCTGCGAGGCTGTCTATTGCAGGGGCCTTGTATTGAACACCCGAACAGGCAGCTACAAATACAGTTATAAATGTTAATAAATTGAATCGAATATGTTTCACCACCCTCATCTCCCTTTCTTGTGCAAAGGTAAATAATATGCAATGCCTTATATAACACCTGCTTAACCGTTGCCAGCACAACGGACAATTTGTCTCGCCAAGGCCAACCACAACCACTTCTTTTCTGCAACCACTTGTAATAACTAGTTCAGTGATTTGCGCATGTTGATCATCAAATAGGCATCGGTAACGAAGTCAGAGGGACTCAGCATCGCCCCGATCAATAAATCAATAAAAGTTCCAATAGATCTTGGGGGGGTAGCGCTTTACCTAAAAATGTTGTCCAATGACCCAATTCGCTTGGGATACGACTATATCCTTTTGCGTTCATTGCAGCCTCCAGAAGAAAGGGTGAATTTATTTCTGAAGGGCGCCACTGCGCGAAACACCACAAACTGTTAACTATTTTTTAACTTTTTTGGGTAATTCTACCTCCGAAACCTAAACTCTAACTTTAATTTAACCTATAGCTATTCGATATTCAGCTATAATATAGTCCTGTAATAAATGCGAGTTTGAACAAACGGATAACGACAATTATGCCGTGTTCGTATTTTAGTTAGCTTTCTTAATAACCGTCATAATATGACAAGGAGAAACAATGAAGTATTTATTTGTGATATTTTGCTTAGCTTCTTTTAATGCAAGCGCGCTAGATTGGGATGTTCAGTTGTCGGGTGGTTTTACAACGATTGATGATATTAAAATAAAACCCTTCACCCTAGTAGAGACGGGCACGGTTAATGCGTCCCTAGAATATGACGATACTTTTTCTTACGGTATTGCTGTTGGCATGTCCGGTTTTGAGCAGCACAACGTATTGCGTTTAGCGTTATCCTGGCAGGGACTTGATGCAGATTTTGATTCTGCGGATCTAGTTTCGACAGGCGGGACAGAACTTCCTGCGGTTAACGGCTCTGCTAGTTCAGGTGAACTAAAAGCTGCAGGTTTAGATTTTGATAACAGCATTAATATTTATACTGTTGAACTGCATTATTTATTCCCAACATCTGGATCATGGGTTCCCTACTTCGGTGCTGGCGGCGGTATCGCCGATATTGAAAATGCAGATCAAGAAACAGTTTTTAACTTCCTTATTGGGCTAGATTATAAAATCGGCGACAGCTCAAGACTTGGCATAAAAGCCCAAAGGTTTTTTATTGATGAGATAACGGATGACTTGGGAATTGAATACGACAGCTTCGATGTTGATATGTTTTCTCTAGTCTGGACGTACTCTTTCTAATAATGATCCCATAGAACAAACCCGCTTCGGTGGGTTTTCAAATGAGATATAGAATAGCGTAGTTTCAAGCAATAAGTGCGTATTCCGGTGAAGATGAACCCTGTCACAGAGCGAGAATGGGTGTTCAACTTGGGCCGATATACGCACCCAAATTACCCTTTTTCTGAATGGGCGTTTTTTTGCCATCCGTAACACCAACGAAGTTGGCCATATACTTTGATTACTGGGGTATTTAACTAGCTGCAACAGTTCATCTCAATTCGCTCATTCCCTTTAAAACTTCTTGTTCGGTAGTCCACTCTAGGATTAAACCATAACCTTCGGAATCTCTGACCACCGTGTTGTGTACTGCGGTGAAGTGAATTGTTGACGCATATACCAGGGTTTACTCACTCCCTGGGAGGCCAGGAAAACACTACTGCGACCAAAGGTATTATTGATCTGATCAAGCACTTTCATTAACTGATCTGAGCGGGTGTTTTGTCCTGGATGCAGAAGATCA
>CBDUPD010000467.1:0-2798 GCA_965368985.1 uncultured Spongiibacteraceae bacterium
CAAGGTATAGGGTTCATCTCCGCTGCTTTGACAATAAAACTCATTGCAATCAAACCAGTACCGTTTCCGTTTTCTAACAGAAATATAATTGGCTACGGGCATATTAGGACTCAAACCGGAACGATGAGTTAACAATTGTTCTACGGAAATACCTCCCACTTTATTTTTTGTCGGAATGGGCAAATGTTTACGTAGTTTATCATTGAGCCGGATGCGCCCTTGCTCATATAAACGCATCACCCCCAATGTCGTAGCCGCAACTTTGGTTACCGAAGCAATATCATAAAGATCATTTTCCTTGACTCGTCTTCTTTTCTTATAGGTATGATACCCAAAGCTTTTATCATAGATCACATTTCCATTTTTTACCACAAAAACCTGCCCACCAGGCGTTACTCTTTTCCGAATAGCTTGCTGCATAATGGCATCAATCAACTCTGTAGCCGGTATGCCGTTTTGAGAATCAAATGAAAACTTTCTCATGGTTTTGATAAGTGGCTGAATGCCTCGGTCTAAAACCGCTTCGTAAAGTGCATTCTTGTTTTTGTAATAGTTATAAAGTGTCGCAACGTTGACACCGGCAATGTCTGCAATGTCTCGTACACGCGTACCCGGAAGCCCGTGCTTTGCAAAAAGCTCTTCTGCAGCTTCAAGTATCGCTGTCTGTACGACAGTGGCTTGCTCAGCTCTGGCTGCTTTCTTTACTGATATCTGTCTTTGCGTTTGCATTGCATCTGGTCCTGTAAGGGTTAGGCGTTAATATTAACAATGTTTAATTTATCGCCATTAACAAAAACCAACTTTCGTCTAACCCTTTTATGCGCAGTATAAAGGTGTTTTTGGCATTAAATCAAACTTTAAAAAACAGTAATGATTTCAAGGGTATTAGCGTCTATATGGCCATTTGTTAGTTGATCAATTTACAGTCAAGTATATGGTTGATTTTAGTAATTAACAACAAGTGTTTAGTTAAATAAACATTTGTTGTTTTAAATCAATTTTTGGTTATATAATGAATCTAAGATGTGCAAACGGTGAATTGTTTAACTATCGTTTAACTAACAAATATCAATAAAAGAGGAAATCGATATGAGATTGAGATCTAAAGGCCTTGGCAGAAAAGAAATGGTAATGGACTTTCGTGAGTATCATGTCGTTCGCGAGCAAGATGAATTAGTAATCGTCGGCGTTATTCGCGACCCGGTAAGCTGGGATTTCTCTATTCGTTTCTGTGAAGATGATTATCCAGCCGTTATGAAGCTTGTCTTTAATAAAAACACCATTCTGGCTGTGTTGCGTGCCATTTTTCGTCGTGATAAAAAACATCACTGGGCAACAGATAAGCCAACACATTATGCTGAAGGCGCAAAAGTTAAAGAACTCGTGCGTCCTGAAGTAGAGGCACGCGTTAAATCTGCCATGTCTCCTTTTGAAGAAACAAAAAGAAAGCGTCGCTCTGATAGAGCTGCCAATACCGATATTGAAATTGATATCGATTCTGCGGAAGCGTCAGTAGGATAACAAGCACAACCTATAGTTAAACCAATTTGTCATGTATTCTTTATAATATATTGAATATATGACATTTTATTTTTGAAATAACGTAATAACAATTTAATTAACAGCACAACATATCTTAAGGCTTAATTATGAAAGACTATGATGTCATCATCATAGGCGGCGGTATAAACGGTTTAACCACTGCCTCCTATCTACAAAAATCCGGCCTGCAGGTCGGGGTGTTCGAAGAGCGCGGCCAATGTGGCGCAAACTGCGATACGATTGAGCTGGGCTTGCCCGGTTTTTTGCATAATACACATGCTACCTGGCTAGTACCTGGTATGAGTCCATGTATGGTAGATCTTGGCCTTGAGGATTTTGGTCTCAACCTGTGTGGTACCGATGTCATCTTCGCTCAACCGCACTCTGATGGTACAAATACCATTCAAGCATTAGACCCTGCTGAAACCATGGCAAGCGTTGCCCGTCACTCAGAAAAAGATGCAGCGACTTTAACCAAATTCCTTGAATTTGGTATGAACAACATGGAAGAAGCAACCGAAATTAACGGCTTGATGCAATATGCAGCGCCAACCATGGGGCTTGCTGATCGTATTGCCAGCTTGAATGATCGCCTGGTTAAGCACCTTGGTCTACCGATTGATGGTGATGATGTCATGCGTATGACAGGGTTCGAGCTTATCGACACTATGTTTGAATCAGAAAAGGTACGTGTTTTACCAGGCACACTAGGTGAGTTTACCGGGCAATGGCCTGTTAACCGTCGGGTGGCGCCAACAGTACTTGGGCTTTGTGGCATGATGCCGATGGCTGTGCATCAGGCGCGCGGTGGTTCTCACGCTTTGACTCACTCTCTTGTTAAATCATTTGTTTCAAATGGTGGAGAGATCTGGACGACTTGTCCCGTTAAGAAAATCATTGTTGAAAATGGCAAGGCATGTGGTATTCAACTTTCTGAAAATGCTCTTATGCCTAATGAAATTATTCGAGCAAAAACCATTGTTTCAAACTTAAGCTTCCAGCCAACATTCCAGCACTTGTTGGGCGAAGAGGTAATCGGGCCAGAATGGATGCGTCGTGCCAAGTTCTTTAATTATGATGACCCGCAACTATTAGGTTTCCATTACGCACTTAAAGGTGCTCCTGAATGGAAGTCTGCAGAATATGACCCTGCTATTCAACGCTCGTGGGTGGGCTACTTTGGCTGCGATAGTCTTGATGATATTCGTGATGCACAAGGTAAGGTACTTACTGGAACTATTCCTGAAAAAACGATG
>CBDUPD010000468.1:0-2793 GCA_965368985.1 uncultured Spongiibacteraceae bacterium
CAAATAGCGATAGCATTACAGAGGTGTCAGATATATCGGTGCAGTTAGTAAAAAATTCCCTGCGTAGTTCTTTGGTTATTTTTGCAAATTCGCCACCAGCTATCAGACCTTCTTGTTCCAGTAAATGGATGGCGTTTAGATAGAGTTGAGAGGGTAGAGATGACTGAGGTGTATTTTTTATCCAGATATCAGGGTGAAGTGAAATATGCTCAAAGTCTTCAGCAACCATATGAACATGTTTGGCATACCCTTGTCGGCCGCCTTTAGCCTCCCATGCAGTATCTATTTTTTTGTGCGCATGGCCAAAAACCGGGAAAAAACGGGCATGAATATCAACACTTTCACCAAATTCGGTTGTAAGTTCATCCATTCTGGTTTCAGCTATATATGCCCAAATGCAAAGCATGTCTGTGAAGTAGTCAATTTTGATTGATTGCATTTAGCTGTCTCGTGTATCTGTCTCTTGAGGTCAGTAGGCTCTGGATTGCTCCATAATATGAAAAACAATCTGCCCGATTTTTATTGATGACTGGCTTTTTAGTGCACGCCTTAGCAGGCTGACATTAGTAATAGATTTTTGAGCGATATAAGGTGGAAGGTTCTCAAGGTCAGGTTCATCTCCCAGGCTAATCGTTGCCTGATTGGCAAGAATCCAGAAGCTCTTTTCAGTGAGTACAACCTGATCGACAGCCTCTTGTTTAACAATGCATTCAAAATCAATGTATTTCTGATCTTTTAACCATGACATGGCACTTAGACAGCTCATGTAACGGTCGCTGTGAAGGCCATATTCATCAGGAGTATCTTCACCAGAGATATCTTCAACATAAAGTGTCGTGCGCCTTGGGAAGCTTGCATATAGACGGGCCAGAATAAGCCCGATATCGTGGTAAAACTCTTCTATATGAATATCACTCATAACTGCAATTTATATTCCCGGGTGACGGTATTTAGTTAGAATTTATACTTCTGTAAAAAGTTGCCAAACCGACCAATGGCATCTTTCAAGTCAGGGCTGCGAGGTAAAAATACGATTCTAAGGTGTTGTCTATCTGGAATATTGAAAGCAGATCCTTGCACCAACAGGATTTTTTCTTGCAATAAGAAATCAAGAATCAGCTTTTCATCATCTTTTACCGGATATCGCTTGGGATCCAGTTTGGGGAATAGATAAATACTCCCTTTGGGCTTCACGCAGCTTATACCAGGAATAGATGTCAAGGCTTCGTATCCGGTCTGCATCTGTTCATAGAGCCGCCCGTTAGGTAACACAAGATCATTAATGCTTTGGTAGCCCCCGAGAGCTGTTTGTACGGCATATTGTCCGGGAACGTTAGAGCAGAGGCGCATGGATGCCAGCATATTCAAGCCTTCTATATAACTGGCGCATTCCTGTCTGCGACCTGACATTATTAGCCAGCCTGAACGGAATCCGGCCAGGCGATAAGACTTTGATAGGCCGTTAAAAGTAATGCAAAGGGTATTTTCTACCAACTTTGCCAAACGCTTATGGGCAGCTCCATCGTAAAGAATGCGGTCATATATTTCGTCTGCAAAAACAACCAGACTGTGTTTTTCTGCCAGTTTAACAATATCTTTCAATACTTCTTCAGAATACACGGCACCTGTTGGATTATTTGGATTAATGATAACAATAGCTTTGGTGTTTTTATTAATTTTAGACTTGATATCATCAACATCAGGTTGCCAATCATCTTCTTCGTCGCAAATGTAGTGTACCGGCTTACCACCGGAAAGATTTACAGCGGCTGTCCACAAAGGATAATCAGGTGAGGGAATAAGTACCTCGTCACCATTGTTCAATAGAGCCTGTGTTGCCATGACAATCAGCTCACTTACACCATTACCCATAATGACATCGTCAATATCTACATCAAAAATATCATGCAACTGGCAATCTTGCATAATGGCTTTTCGTGCACTGAATATACCTTTTGATTCTGAATAACCCTGTGCTTCAGGAATATTACGGATAACATCCTGAATAATTTCATCGGGTGCATCAAAGCCAAATGGGGCAGGGTTGCCAACATTTAATTTGGTAATACGGTGGCCTTCTTCTTCAAGGCGATAGGCTTCCTGAAGGACGGGGCCGCGGATGTCATAACAGACATTGGCTAGTTTGTCGGATTTTTGAATTGTTTTCATATTAACTGCACTAAGATATAAAGATACTTTGAATATTATACTGTATAAATGCTGTGCTAAGCATTGATTTTTATGGGGTTTGTAATAATGGCTAATATTGAGAAATCTGAACAAGAGTGGAGAGAGTTATTGGGGGATAATGCTTATAGTATTTGCCGAAAGAAAGGCACTGAAAGAGCGTTTACCGGAGAGTATTGGGACTGTAAAAAGAAGGGTGAATACCTTTGCAGAGCCTGCGGGCAAAGGCTTTTTGATTCCGAGACCAAATTTGACTCAGGTAGTGGCTGGCCCAGTTATTATCAACCCATTGAGCTTGGTGCAATAAAGTCTATCACTGATGGAAGTCTGGGTATGGTGAGAACCGAAGTGGTTTGTAGTGCCTGTGAATCACATTTGGGACATGTTTTTCCTGATGGGCCTGAGCCAACAGGTTTACGCTATTGCATTAACTCAGCATCGATTACACTGGATGAGAAAAATTAATTAGCTGATATTTCAGTTAATTTGCCTGTAATTGTTGACAGCTCAGCTAGTGGTTTATAGAATGCGCGCCTCTTTACGAAGAACGCTGCGTCCCCTTCGTCTAGTGGCCTAGGACACCGCCCTTTCACGGCGGTAACAGGG
>CBDUPD010000469.1:0-2780 GCA_965368985.1 uncultured Spongiibacteraceae bacterium
GGACTAATAAAAAGCGCGAGTACTAAAAATAACCTGACAGTTTTATTATCTGTTTTTTGGATAAGCAAGAAAGCTGAATAAGCAATGGCGGGCAGCACTGGTATTAAATAACGGGGCATAAAATAATTTGCCGGAAAAGCAATATAGAGTAAAAGTATGGGTATAAAAGAGATCAACAGGTTGCGTGTTATAGGCTGATCTTTAAATTTAAGAATACCAAGTAGCCAGATGGCAATACCAATGTGATATTGAGGGTTGTATTGGAGTAATAGCCCCCAGCTTTTTGCTGAAAGCTGGCTCCAGCTTAGTTCTCCTCCGATTGAGCGCATACCTCTTTCCCATACACTGCTGGGAATCCACCCTGCACCGGTAGATGCCATATATAAATGGTAGAAAATCAGGGGTTGTAGAGATGCTGCAAACCAAATGAGGCGTTTTTTAATGGTTAAAGGTGCCAAAAAGATAGCTGTGGTGCTTACAAGTATCAATTCGGGCCTGATTAAAGGCGCGATGCAAAATAGTGTGAGCAATAACCGGGTGCGACCCTGAATAGTGAAGGCAATATAAAGCATGCCCCAGATGCAACCCCAAAAACTTTCAAAGCCTTTGGATGTTGATTCCCACATTACCGGAAATGCGAGAAGACATAGCAGGAATACCCCGAGAATTTTCTTATCCGGTTTTAATAATATTTTTTCTGTAAATAATGCGGCTGTGACAAGTAATAAAAATGCGATGACTTTTACCAGGCTAAGACCGCCAATATTCCAGGGGGTCGACATGGCTATGACATGAAATGGTGAGGTGGCGCCAAAGGCAGTTTCATTTATCTGAAAAGAAAAGGGCAAATTGAAGAATTGCTGCCAATATACTTCATAGATAGAAGCGTCACCGGATACTGCAGACCATACTGACCATATCGTCAACAGTGTAAAGAGTGATACCAATGACAGATGAAAAAAGTATAAAGCAGGTTGTATCGAAGAGCTCTGATAGGTATTTGTATTTATATCGCTCATGTTGGCTCGATTAGGAGGCAATTTATTAAAATATGTTTTTGGTGAATCCATTCTTTCACAAATACCAGGGAAATAGCATCAAATCATATGAGTTTATTGATTTGATTGTTTTTTAATCATTCGATGATAGTTGTTATAGAGAATCAGCTATTTTATCTAATAGCTTGTTAATTATTAAGTTTTTATAAGAATGGGCCAGGTTATTATTCTTTCAAACAGATAGATTAGGCATTTAGGGTACAATCCGCGCCCGAAACTGTAATAACAGTCTCTACATAATTATTAACAAGAGCTAACACAGACCCAAGAGGATTCTGCATGAATAAGCAAATGAGCGCTGCTGATGTAGTCAGCCAGTTGCAAGATGGTATGACCATCGGCATAGGCGGCTGGGGCCCACGTCGCAAGCCAATGGCACTAATCAGAGAAATTCTTCGTTCAGATCTAAAAGATCTGACCATTGTTGCTTATGGTGGTGCCGATGTTGGCATGCTTTGCGCAGCTGGCAAAGTGAAGAAAGTTGTTTTTGCTTTTGTATCACTTGATTTTATCCCTCTTGAGCCTTTTTTCCGTCAGGCTCGTCAAACTGGCACAATTGAAACTTTTGAAATTGATGAAGGTATGATGCTTTTGGGTTTACGTGCAGCAGCCTGGGGAATGCCTTTTATGCCTACGCAAATTGGTTTGGGTACTGATGTCATTAAAGTAAACAAAGACCTTAAAGTGATTGATAGCCCTTATGATGATAAAGAGTGGGTAGCAATGCCTGCGCTTAAGCTTGATGCAGCTTTAATTCATGCAGACCGTGC
Organism: uncultured Spongiibacteraceae bacterium; assembly: GCA_965368985.1. Taxonomy (GTDB): domain Bacteria; phylum Pseudomonadota; class Gammaproteobacteria; order Pseudomonadales; family DT-91; genus CAZTZY01. The sequence continues at coordinate 1,829 of CBDUPD010000469.1, forward strand.
TGATGTTCGTGGCGTTTGCCAGATTAAAGGACCTGATATGTATATGGACGAGCAAATGGCGCGTGCAGCTACAAACACTTATGTATCTGTTGAAGAGATCGTTGAAACCGATTACTTCGCTCAAGGTGATGAATCACGTTATGTGTTCTGGGAGCGTTCTTTAACTGCCGGTGTTGTTCATATTCCTGGCGGTGCACATCCTACTTCTTGTAACCCTGCTTATGGCTATGATGTTCCTCATACCAAAGAGTATAACGGCTTTGCTAAAGAGGGCGGTTTTGAAGGTTATGCAGAGAAATTCATTAACGGTAAAACGGAAGAAGAGTATCAAGACCTTGTTGGTGGCCTTGATGCAATTAAAGCAATTCCGCTTCCCGTATATTAATTACAGCCCTTCTTGAATAAAAGAAGAGATAGGAGAAATAATATGAGTACTCCAGCTACAGAATATAGTTTGGCTGAATTAATGATTGTTGCAGGTGCGGAAGCATTTCGTGACAAGGGTGAAGTTCTGGCTACCGGTATTGGTGTTCTTCCTCGTTTGGCTGCAAGCCTTGCGATGAAAACCTTCAATCAGGATCTGATGATGACGGATTCAGAAGCTTATTTGCTGTCTGAGCCTAATCCGATTTCAGGTCGACAATCGCATGAGGGTCAAAAGTCAGAAACCTGGATGGGTTTTTCACGTATTTTTGACAATGTATGGAGCGGTAAGCGTCATGCAATGATTGGTCCCACGCAAGTTGATAAATATGGCCAGGCTAATATTTCTGCGTTAGGTGGAACATACGAGCAACCTAAAATTATGATGTTGGGTGTGCGTGGTTTGCCAGGAAATTCAATCAGTCACGGAAATTCATTTTTTGTGCCTGCCCACAATACACGTGTGTTTGTTGAAGGCGAATGTGATCTGGTTAATTCAATTGGTTACAACCCTGAGCGTTTGCCTAAA
>CBDUPD010000470.1:0-2777 GCA_965368985.1 uncultured Spongiibacteraceae bacterium
TAGCGCTGGCCGCTCGGCCACTTGGCAAGAAGGCAGCAAGCATCCCAGCGAATTGAATCGCGTCATCAGTATCAAAGCCAGGTTTATTTAAAGGCCCCCGACTTCCACCAATAGCCCTAGCATCAACAATAAAATTACCTTTTTCATCTTTATCAAAAGCGACACCGGGGAAATTTGACGATATCACTTCCATTTTCGACTGATCGTCAAAGCTTGTCATCATGCCTAATGCCGTTTTAAATAGCTTTAAATCGTTTTTGTCTATGCCTTTAGGGTTGGGTAGTTTAAAACGTGGCGATTCAGTTTCTTTGGTTTGTCGATCTGCACCTGAAAAAAAGTTCCCCGCTCGCTCAAGAAAGCCTTTTTGCTCAACAACACCGTCGAGTTTTTCGAGGGTTCTTAGCTCAAGGTCTGAATCGCCAGATTCTTTAGCTAAGGAGGCCAGTTCTTTTAATTCTTCTATATCATCAGAGGCCATGCTTTTCCCTTAGTTTCTGAAGCCTATCGTCCGTTTCTGGTGTTGTTTTTGCCCCAAGGCTTTCTGGTAATCCTAAGTTGGAGAACTCAATGCCAGCTTCGGCTGATCTAGATTTAATTATTGGTAAATATTCATTTTGATACCAGTCTTTCCAGAGCGCTACATCATCACTGCCTGCTGGCTTAGTAGATTCTAGTAGCTTGATATCGCCATCTGACATAGCCCCTTTCAACGCTTCAGCAGCCTGCAATGTAAGGCTAGTACCAAGCCTGGTTAACCTACCCTTTAATATCCCCGCTTTGCTGCCGGTAAGCCTGCCAACTGTCCCTTCTACTGCTCCACGTATACCTGTTGCAGATTCAATGTCCGGGTCCGATAACGTCGAAGCGAATAACTCAGCAGTTGAGCCAAGAGATATTTGCCTGCTTTCTTTGCCTCTATCTTCTTTTTCTTTGTCGCGCCGACTCTCTTCTTTCGCCTTGTCCAGCTCAGCTTGTCGGATATCTAGTTGTAGCTTTAATTTGTTAGCCTCCCCTAAATCTCTGACTGAATCTAAAACTTGGCCGTCAGGTGAAATTAGATCATAACCTGTTGCTGTCTGGGCAATCTTAACGCTTCCTCTGCTTGATAGGTCGCTCTTAATCACCCCAAACTGCTGAGCGGCCCCGATAACAGCATCAAGCTCCCTCATGACGCCATCAACATTACCGGTAAGCAATTTATCCTTAAGCTGTTCAGTGTGCGAAGGATCTCCTTCTCGCGCCTTAATGCTGGCAATACGATCATCAAGAAAAGCAATCGATTTATGAATGCTGTTACCTTCAAGTAAAGGTTTTAGCAATAACGCATCCTGAGCCATGCTAGAAAGCTGGCCCACTCTTTCTTCTTGTGACAACGAAAGATTGCTCCTCTCGTTCTGTGTCTCCTGTGCGATAGTCTGAGCATCTAATAGCTTATGCCTGACCTGATCTTCTTTACCTTGCCTTAGCGAGTTAAAAAACAAGCCAGAAGGCGTGGTTAAATCGGTTTGCTCTACCATCAAAGGTATTCGTGGATCTGCCATTAAAAGCCACCTCCTAGAACTGCACCGGCAACATTGCCGCCGACATTAAGCAATTGATTAAACGCATTGGTCCCAGCGTTAGCAGCGCCCACTATGCCCGCCGCGTTGACATCACCAATCTGGCTTATGCTTTGTCCTATCTGGTTGCCTGCTGATAGCGCGGTATTGGCCTGCCCTGCTGCTGATGCTTGGCCTTGGTTAACGGCGCCGAATAGGTTCGCTATTTGCGGTTGTATAAAGCTTTGCGCTGTTGATAGGTAGTTTTGGAATAGGCTATCAATAGTCCCGCCTGCACCTGATTTACCTCTTGCGGCTGCAAATTTGTTAATCTTATCTTCATTACGATTAATGGCAGCGTTAAACATTGGATTGTTTTCAAGAAAACCCACCTGCCCTTCTGGTGTTAGCAAGCTAGAAAGCGAACCAATTTGATTGGTGCCGAACTCGACAAACGGTTGTAAATCAGCTCTAGCTAGGTCTCTTGTCTCTCGTGTAAGATCAATCCGTTGCTGTTCTGCCGCTGCTTGGGTGGCCGCTGCATCTCTTGAGGCGTTTGCCTGATTCTCTCCGGTGATATCGCCACCATCAACCAAACCCAGCGTCCCAATCTCTACAACATCACCAAGAAAATCACTCATCTTAACACCTCATAATAAACATAATTTTCATCAACTTTGACACGATTTAAAAGAAGCGCATTAAATATCAATAAATGCTTTTTGGTGATGTCTGCCTTTGTTTGGATCGTTGTTGCCTTGGTATTATCGAACACCCATTTAATACAATCTTTACCCGCTCTTATCGCTTCCTTACCTCTTGCGCTTGGTAATATACAGGCATGCAATCGCATAACATCCTCTATTAAAGTGCCTAGAAAAAGCCCTATATTTTTTTCATGTAAAAAATAAATATTTGGAAAGCTTTTAGCGTTTTTGATTTTAAAAAAAGCTGGATCGTTTTCTATAAATGAGTTGATAAGATCGTCGTCAAAAGTCCTACGCAATTTCAACGCCTGAAAAGTACGGGGTTAACGATGTGGCAGCGCTGGCCAGCATTTGTATTGTTCCACCCGCTTCCAGCTTTTGCCCTACTAACTCAGATATGATGGAGGAACTATTGGCCGCGATACTTACCCCATCAATGATCTGATTGTCAGCCGCAGCAGAGCCGCCACTTTCAACTAAATGGACATCCACTGTTACAGCGCCACCGGTCGTATTTGTAATCGTGGCTTGA
>CBDUPD010000471.1:0-2770 GCA_965368985.1 uncultured Spongiibacteraceae bacterium
GTCTCCGCTGCTGACGCTGCGTATTATGGAGGGCAAGGGAAGGGTCTCACTTTCGAAAGAACGCTGGTTATGTTGGGTCTTGATACTATCAAGACGATTGCAATTACCGCCTCAGTTCAACAGTTTTTCTCACGCTTTGACTCAGCAAGCTCCGTTCGTCTCAAGCGATTTTGGAGGAACTCGCTGACCTGTGCTTTGATGGCGAAAGCAGTCGCCAAATTGACCGGTTATGAATTTGAGGATGAAGCTTATCTCGCCGGGTTAATGCACAATATTGGCGAATTGATATTCGCAAATAACTTTCCGAAAGAGACTGCCTCAATAACTGAGTTGTGCCAAACATCGCAAGAAATTTTAAGCGCAGAAGAAGAACATTTTGGTGGAAACCGGCATCAGGCCGGTGCCTGGCTAATATCGGGTTGGAATGTGGACCCCTTTATGGCCGATGCGATTCTTTACCAAAATGAGTCACTGGATGCGATCGGTGATGCGCATCATCTGGTTAAAATTATTTACCTTGCCAATTTGCTCTGCGGTTTTCATTCTGAGCCGGATAATTCCGCAATGATTGCCGCTGAAAAACTATTTGATTTAAACCATTCATTAGTCCAGGACTTGATAGCAAGAGTAGAAGAGGAAGTCACGAAAGCCGCTCAATCTATGGACATAAAAATAGATGAGTCTGACGAAGACAACGAAGGTTTTGCCATCGATCAAACAAAACAGGTCGATTTGGCAGATCGTGTGCGCAATGTGGCATTAATGGACGGTGTACGGCAACAGATGTCTAAAGCGACCAGCGAAGCTTCTGTCTTAACCGCGATAAAGCAAGGTTTAAATATATTGTTTGGTGTGAAAAAAAGTTTTTTCTTTCTCATCAATCCTGAACTACAGTCGTTTGTGGGCATAGCGTCCGACGAGGGCGATCAGCCCGTCAGTCAGATAAAAATACCTCTAAGCTCCAATTCCAGCATTTTATCAATATGTTATGCTGAAAAAAGGGCGATCAGCTCATTCGAGTCAACAGGTGAAGATCTGCCGAGCGTAGTGGATAGGCAGCTGGCGAACCTGGCGGTAACTGAGGGTGTATACTGCCTGCCCTTAATTGTAGATAAACATGGGGTGGGAGTGCTGGTTATTGGCTATAACGAATCCGAACGGCCAATTTTTGATAAACAGGCGCGCCTGTTGGCCATGTTTGCAAACGAATCAGCCAATCATTTACTAGCGCAACAACAAAGTACTCAAGCAGAACAGCGCAGGAGTGAAGAAGAGCGCGAATATTATCACGCAAGAGCCCGAGAGATAGTGCATGAGGTTAATAACCCACTTAGTATAATTAATAACTACGTGCATATTTTGAGTAGTAAATTAGATGACAAGCATTCGGTTCAGGAAGACCTTGTAATCATTAAAGAAGAGCTGGAAAGAGCGGGCGGCATTCTATTGCGTTTACCTGGGATAACCGACAAGCTAACGACCGAATCAGGCATAGAACTTGTCAATATTAACAACATGTTATCTGACTTACTTAAAGTGTTTCGTTCATCTTTGTTTGCGGCGCGCAAAATTGAGTGCCGCTCCGAATTAGATGAACAAATGCAGACGGTCGCAGTGGATCGTAATGCGCTGAAGCAGGTAGTCAGCAATATTATTAAAAATGCTGCAGAGGCGATGGAGGAATCAGGTCGAATCGCAATATCAACACAGTCACTAGTTAATCAAAATGGTAAAAATTATGTTGGAATTGTGATTGATGATAATGGGCCTGGAATTCCGGTTGAGATACAATCACAGCTTTTCACCCCTGTCACATCGACGAAAGGCGATGGGCACTCCGGCTTGGGGTTGGCGATTGTTAAAAATTTACTGGATGAAATGGGTGGCTCGATTAGTTGTCGCAGTACTCCTGAAACAGGCACATCATTTGAAATACTGATCCCCAGGGTTTTGGGTGATGAGGATTAGGGGGTAATCCCACTATAATGGGATTGGCGATAATAATATGGTTAAAAAATGACGCAATCACATAGAGCAAAGCTGCTGGTGGTGGATGACCAGCCCCGAATGTTGAATAGCCTGAAGGACTTGATCAGTATCAATGGGTATCAGGTACTGACGGCTCTGGGAGGGCATGAAGCCTTGTCCAGATTGGAAGAATCCCCAATCGATCTAATGCTGTTAGACCTGAAAATGCCTGGCTTTAGTGGGCATCAGGTTATGGATTATATTGAAGAAAAGGGCATTGATACCACAGTAATAGTGGTGAGCGGCGAGACTTCCTTTGACGCAATGTCCCAGGTACTAAGAAGACGTGCCTACGACTATATTAAGAAGCCCTACGCACCAGATGAGTTGTTACAGACCGTTGAAAATGCGCTAAACCAAAGGCAACTGCAACATCAGAATCGTGAAATCGAGTGTAAACTCAAAGAATCCGAAAGACTACATCGCTACATGGTGAACAGCTCGCCGGATATTATCTATATGCTCGACAAAGAGGGAAGGTTTACCTTTGTCAATGACCGGATAGCACTGTTGCTGGGCTATGGTAAAGATGAGCTTGTCGGGCAGCATTATTCAAGGTTGGTTCATTTTGAGGATGTCGAGCAGGCGAGATATGTATTTAACGAACGCCGCACAGATGATCGAATCGCCCGCAACGTCGAACTCAGATTAAAATGCAAAGATCCTGATGCAGCTCCCAAGCATTTTGAAACTAATACTGTTCCTATCGAATTAAGTGCAACAGGGATTTATCAGGGCAAAG
>CBDUPD010000472.1:0-2760 GCA_965368985.1 uncultured Spongiibacteraceae bacterium
CATTACCAGTCATGTAGCCTCTATCACTGAAGGCATGAAGCTAAAACCTTTTGTCGATATCCAGAAAGATGAAATACTGACCAATCAGACAGACCTTGCCAACCCCGTTAGTGCAGAGGAAGCAGGTACTCCGTAATGAATCGGTTAATTGAATGGTTTGCACGAAACCGTGTAGCAGCGAATATGCTGATGATTACCATCATTCTATTGGGCTATATCGTTATTCAGCATATTCAGAAAGAGATCTTTCCTCCTCTTGAACGCGACAAGATAAATATCACCATCGGCATGCCGGGTGCCAGCCCCACACAGATAGAACAAAACCTGTGCGCTCCAATTGAAAGAGCTATTTCATCAATAGCCGATATCAATCGTATACGCTCATCATCCAGCAATAACAGCTGCAGTGTTGTTCTTGAACTGGAGTTTGATGCAGACATTATCAATATTCTGGAACAAACACGCACAAAAGTCAGCGCTGTTTCTTTTCCGGCAACCGCATCACAGCCTCTTGTAACACGCAGCATACAAGATCAAATGATCAGTCGAATCAGCCTTATTGGTGACGTTGACTATGTCGACTTGAGGAAGGCGACTGAGAGAGTGCAGAATGATTTACTATCACTGGGTCATAACCATGTACGCCTGCGTGATGCCAAACATTACCAAATCTATATCGAAGTCTCGGAAAGAAAGTTGCAACAATATCAAATCAGCTTTGCCGAAATCTCACGTGCCATCAGTGAAAACTCTTTTAGTATTGGTACCGGGCATATCCAGTCAGATGAAGGAGCCGCATCTGTTGTTGTTAGTGGAAAATACAATAGTATTGACGACATAGCAAAAACAGTACTTCGCTCCCTGCCTGATGGCGGCCAGATTCTCATTGGAGACATTGCAACCATTCAGGACGAGTTTTCTGACAGCAATATGATTAGTCGCCTTGACGGAAAACCGGCCCTGTCAGTGAGCGTCTACCAGGAGAAAAACCGAAGCATTGTTGAAATTGCTGACATCGTTGATAACTATATAGCAAAAACCAAAGACACCCTGCCCGACGGTATTGACATCGTTCTTGTACAGAACAATGCTGCATTTTTTACCAACAGAATCCGGCTACTGATCGAAAATGCGATTGCCGGTCTGGTTCTTGTGTTTCTGACACTCATTCTTTTCCTGCACTTCAGATTGGCTTTCTGGGTAAGTGCCGGTATTGCCATCGCATTTATCGGTGGGTTCATTGTGCTCTATCTCACCGGCAGCTCCATCAATATGGTATCTACATTCGGCCTGATACTGGTACTGGGTATTGTTGTCGATGACGCCATTATTATTGCTGAAAATATTCACTCCCATCAATACAATGGCCGCCCCGGTGTTGATGGCGCAATATCAGGAACCATAGAACTCTCCCGCCCAGTCATATTCGCGGTATTAACAACGGCAATAACTTTTGTCCCCTTGTTTTTTCTGCCATCGGCAATCGGCATTTTAATGTCACAAATTCCTATCATAGTTATTGCCACACTGATTTTCTCACTCATGGAATGCCTGTTTATTCTGCCGGCCCACCTGGTTAATAATAATGCCCAAATTCAGAAAGAGCCGCCTCGCTGGATGCTCTCAAACAGCTTGCATAACTTTATCAACAAACATTATCGAGCAGCGTTGGCAAAAACACTGGAGTGGCGTTATGCGGCTATTACCAGTTTTATTTGCATTCTGTTTATCAGCCTTAGTCTTATTTTCTCTGGCTGGGTTCGTATAGATTATTTTGCTGCCATTGAAGCTGAAGTTGCTACGGGTCATGTTAGCTTTCCCCAGGGAACGGATTTTGCAACCACCCGCTCAGCAATCAAACGTATTGAAAAGGCAGCTATCGAACTCAGGGAAGAACTCTATGAAGAATTTGGCTCTGACCAGATTCTCCACGTGCGAACGCTGGTGTATAACAACTCTAATGCTGGTGATGTATTTTTGAATTTGGCAACATCTCAAGACCGACAAATTGAAGCCAGCCTTGTTATGTCAAGATGGAAAGAAAAAGCGGGTGAGTTCCCTGAAGCCGTTTCATCGACGTTCAACTCAAAGTTTGAATTGCACCAACCGGGGTTCAATATACGCCTTTTTTCCAGTAACCATGAACAGCTAAAAGCAGCTACCGATGATCTGAAACTTCACCTGGAGAATTATCCGGGCGTATACAATATCAACGATTCATTTAACACCGCCCATAAGGAAATCAAGGTCAGCCTGAAAGACAGTGCTTTTGACCTTGGACTGGACCTGAGAAACCTTTCAACCCAAATCAGCCAGTCTTTTATGGGTATAACACTTCCCAGCCTGCAAAGAGGAAGTTACAACACAGCTGTCACATTGCGCCTGCCAGAAGAAGAACGCAATGCAGTTTGGCATCTTGAAAATCTGCCAATCCGTCTGAATGGTGGCGATATTGTACCTCTTTATGCCGTTGCCAATATCAACCATGAGAACAGCCCATCCAGTGTCCACCACATTGACGGCAAGCGTGTTGTCTACGTCCGGGCCCAGCTTGATGAAAAGCTTATAAACGGCACCGTATTAAACCAACAAGTTACTGAACAATTCATCGACAAACTGACAACAAACTATCCTGATGTTACATCAAAGCCTTCAGACATTATTGAAACAGAGAATAAGGTTAAAAATCGTGTGAAAATGGGATTCCTGATATCTGTGCTGTTTATATTCATGCTAATGGCCATGCTGTTTGGCTCTTAC
>CBDUPD010000473.1:0-2756 GCA_965368985.1 uncultured Spongiibacteraceae bacterium
AGGTTTATATCCAGAGTGAAACCTTCCAGGTTCTAACATGGGCTCGTATGGCTGGCGGCCTATTGTTTACCTTGGGTGGCGTTTTACCCATCGCCTGGTTTATGCTGACACGCTTTCATTCAAGAAAAGATGAAGCTGTCTTAACAGAACCGTTAGCACCTGAAGCGGCCTGAAACTATTTATGACACAATCTTGAGAGCATTGTTGCAGAAGTGAACTCTCTGTCCGTGAGTGTTCGACATATGCTGGATTTAACAGTTAAATCCAGCTGAGCAGGTTAGTCTCTTGTGTAGACACCGAGTGTAATAAAATCAAACTTAATTGATGTACTGGAGATGTTGAGAAGCAGCCTCAGGCTCATCTAATCACTTGTGCTGCATGCTACCGATAGCTGCAGCTCAACATACGATAAAACAGTAGGATTATAAGTGTCGCATTCGGCCATGAGTGGCCATTCAGAAACAGTGAAAATCACTTCTCGTAAGATGCGGTTCAGATTGGTTGAACTTCTGCTAACGGGTGATTGATGTAGGTTGCGGGTGAAGAATGAACCCCAACAAAAGTTAAGTAGCAATATTCTCTCAGAGGCATGTTGGGGTTCGCAAGCTCACCCACAACCTACAAAAACGAGATCTTTTAAGCCGCAAGAAAGGGTCTGCAATAACGTACCCGGCTATTGAAACAATCACTTCCGGTGATTATCCGGTTTTCTCAATAGCTGCAGCTCATCATCTATTGAATAGCCGCTTTCGAGAATCACTTAAAAGCGGCAGTTTGAATTGCAGCTAAATCAATAGCGGCAGTTTAAAAACTGGGTAACTGTCAGATCAAGTCTGAGTCACTACAAATAAAAGAATATTACTCTGCCTCTGCCAGTTATTATTCATTCCTACTTTCAAATTATAAGGGATAAAGAGCGATACTCTCTAAAGTTAATATATCAGTTCTTAATAAATCTTCTTTTTTGGTAATGAAAGACACTCCATAATCCATCAAATAAACTCTCTGCTGTTTATTATTTTGCTTTCCGAAAAAGTATTCTACACATGACATGGTTATCGCTTTACCAGTCAATGCCTGATGTAAATCTACAGCTTCTATCGTTTTCTCTTTTGTGCATTTCAATGAGTTATTATCAAAGTCATTACTTTGATAATCTTTTCCATGAAGCTCAACTAAATTATGCTTATCCTTACTGTTATTAGAAAAATCCTGATCTAGTAATTCCAACTTTTTCGTAACAAAAACCGGACCTCTAGAAGAAAAATAATTTGGGGCTGACTCCTGATAAATTATGGGAAGCGTGCCCTGAAATGACAAATCAATTTGCAGACTTCCCCATTTAAGATGTTTGCCACTTTCCCATCGCTCGCGACGGATGATGCCATGCCCCAAGTGCTGGTAGTAAATTTCAACCTTGGAAGTCAATATTTCACCCGCTTTTGAAATCTTATTGTTAAAATTCAGGTTCAACAGCTGCTCTGCGTACTTTACCTCTGCCACCTTCATGTTCTTAAATATAGACAATGTTTCTGGAGGTATTTTTTTAAGTATCATGGCCTGAGACAGATAACCGTCGCGACTCTTTCTGTCACCAATAGACATGTTCTCAATACGATTTACAGGGATTAACTTTTGTTTGTGTTCATCAAAAACCGTATTCACCAATACCTTCAACTCATCGTTACTTAACTCCGGGTTGTTAACAATCTCAGACATAAGTGCTTCACGTAGTGTTTCGGCTTGTGTTGAAGCAACAAATATCAAAGCTGAGATACAAAAAAATTGAATAACATATTTTTTCATTGTGAAATTCCAAATTAAAACTAATTTTGAGGCAGAGTAACATTAATTCCAACAAACTGAACAGCAACTTTTGAGTAGTGATTTTCGTCATATCTAAACCACAGCAATGGGTCGATTTTTTTGCTCAATATATAGCTGAATTGGTTTTTATTAAACTACCGGTATAGGCTAAAAGTATCAGTCAAAAATCAACTCTGATGTGGACACTCCCATAAATAATTCAATGGAACGGCAAAACAGTTTTTTTGGTTTAAGGGCAAACAATTGCTTCCTGAATACAATACCATTCCACCGCAAAATTGTTTTCCAACTTGACCGGCCAACCTGGATAATCCGGCTCCATCTTTTTCTTTTACTGTTGCAGCTTTTTTTACTTCAACTCCCCAAACTTTATTTCCGCTTTCAATGACAAGATCAACTTCGACCTGGTCTTTATCGCGATAGTGAGAAAATCGAAATTCATTTTCAATCCAGCCAGACTGACAAATTATTTGCTGCACAACAAAACTTTCTAACAAATGGCCAAATTCCGTACTTTTATTATTCCAGTCATCAATTTGTAAACCACTTAATGTCGCCCCTAACCCAGAATCAATAATATGGATTTTAGGTGTTTTCACTAAGCGCTTTGCATTATTACGGTGCCAAGCAGGTAAACGACGAATTAGAAACAGCCGCTCAAGAATTGATATGTATTTATCAACTGTTTCGCGTCTTATTCCTAATTCGTTAGCAAGCGTACTAACATTCAATAAACTGGCAGAACGATACGAAAGAATCTCAACTAACCGATGCATTTCATCTTCATCACGTATGTTAGCAATGTCTTTAACATCGCGTTGAATAATCGCATTAAGGTATTGGCGATGCCATTGCCTAGCCCGTGAAAAAGTACGAGTGTTAGGTTCAGGATAGCCTCCGCGGCATACAGCTTCAGCTACACCATCGAT
>CBDUPD010000474.1:0-2753 GCA_965368985.1 uncultured Spongiibacteraceae bacterium
TCGCCAAACCAGCCCCTCAATAAGCAATGCCTTATTAGGGTGATCAAGCATATACGTGCTTTCACCTTCCTCATTTTCACAATTGATCTGGCAAGACCCATTCACACAAATCAATACTTGCTTCAGTGCTTTATGCGCGTGAGCTCCACGGCTTTCATGACCAGGAACACCATAAATATAATAGACACGCCGAATATCAAAAGGGATTGTTTCTCCCCCTTCTATAGCAATCAAACTACCTTTATCAGCGCTTATTTCGCTAAAGGAAAACTCATGTATTGTTGAACTCATAGTTTCTCAATTCAAACCAGGCTTTTCAGATATTCACCATAACTGTTTTTAGAATGTGATTCTGCAATTTTCAATAATTCGTCAGTGCTGATCCACTTGTTATTCCAGGCTATTTCTTCAAGGCAAGCTATCTTATACCCCTGACGCTTTTCAACAATTTCTACAAACTGGGCAGCTTCTAACAAACTTTCATGAGTACCTGTATCCAACCAGGCAAAACCACGCCCTAACAACTGTACATTCAAATCACCCCGTTCAAGATAGGCACGATTGATACAGCTTATCTCAAGCTCCCCTCTTTCTGAGGGCTTAACATTTTTTGCAATCTCTACAACATCGTTATCATAAAAATACAACCCAGTTACCGCATACTGTGATTTTGGTTTTGCCGGTTTTTCTTCGATCGATAACGCCTTGTGATTTTCATCAAACTCAACTACACCAAAGCGTTCCGGGTCTTTTACAGGGTATCCAAATACTGTCGCACCTTTTGTATTCGATGCAGCCTTTTGCAATACTGGCGTAAAACCTTGCCCGTAAAAAATATTATCGCCTAACACCAAACAGACCGAGTCGTTACCAATAAACTCTTCACCAATAGTAAACGCCTGCGCTAAACCCTCGGGGTTAGGCTGCACGGCATAAGAAATATTAACTCCAAACTCCTTACCATCCTGAAGCAAACGCTGAAAACCATCCTGATCTTCGGGCGTTGTAATAATCAGAATATCCCTGATACCCGCTAACATAAGTACTGACAAGGGATAATAGATCATCGGCTTGTCATAAACAGGTAACAGCTGCTTCGATATGCCCCGGGTAATGGGGTAAAGACGCGTGCCACTACCGCCAGCTAAAATAATACCTTTCATGAACTATCCCCTAAACCCAGACGCTCTCTCGAATATGAGCCATCCAATACCCGCCGCCACCAGTTTTCATTATTTAAATACCATGCTACGGTTTTTCGAATACCTGATTCAAATGTTTCTTTGGGCTGCCACCCCAACTCACGAGAAATCTTGCTGGCATCAATCGCATAACGCATATCATGGCCAGGACGGTCTTCTACGAAGGTGATCAACTCTTTATATGAACCCAAATGTGATGTTACTTCTGATGACTGTACGGGTCGCATTTCTTCTAAAAGCTCACAAATAGCCTCTACCACATCAATATTGCGCTTTTCATTATGACCGCCAATATTATAGGTTTCACCGACCCCACCTTTAGTAAGCACTTGATAGAGCGCACTCGCATGATCTTCAACATAGAGCCAGTCACGTATCTGATCTCCCTTGCCGTAGACAGGCAAGGGTTTTGCTTCAAGAGCATTGAGTATCATCAGGGGAATCAATTTTTCGGGAAAGTGATACGGCCCATAATTATTGGAGCAGTTGGTAACAACCACCGGTAGACCATAGGTTCGCAACCAGGCTCGCACTAAATGATCAGATGAAGCCTTTGATGCCGCATAGGGGCTGCTTGGCGCATAGGCGGTAGTTTCGGTAAATAGATCATCAACGCCTTCAAGGTCGCCATACACTTCATCGGTAGAAATATGATGAAAGCGAAAGGCAGCCGAGCGAGCATCACTCAAACCAGCCCAATACTGCCGTGTAGCCTCAAGCAGGGTAAATGTACCGACGATATTGGTTTCTATGAAATCAGCCGCCCCATCAATTGAGCGGTCAACATGGCTTTCAGCAGCCAAATGCATAACTGCATCGGGTTGATGCTCAGCAAAAACCCGATCAAGCTCTGCCCGGTTACAGACATCGACCCGTTCAAAGATATAACGCTCGCTACCCGCAACACCGGCAAGCGACTCAAGATTTCCCGCATAGGTCAACTTATCGACGTTGACGATATTATCTTCAGTATTTTCAATGATATATCTTATAACAGCGGAGCCAATAAAACCGGCGCCACCGGTTACTAATAACTTCATACAGGGTCACATATTATTTTTATCATGACTTGAATTTCAGGAAATCAGTATATACTACTCAAACTAATGAAAAATTGCCCCTATATTGCTCAAAAAGCATTATGATTAGTGATCTCCAGCAAACAGGAGCAGGTCTTGTGCTTATTTTGCGCAGGCATAATAAAATAATAAATACTTTTCATTAATTAGATGTATTAAGAAGATTCATGTTTTCTTTAATTAAAGAACTTTTCAGCCTGCTCAGCACCGAGCAACGCAAACAGTTTTACATACTGCAAATATTAGTCGTCTTAATGTCATTTGCTGAAATAGCTGGCATTGCCTCTATTGGCCCATTTATGGCCTTGGTTGGGAATATTGAAATTCTTCACCAAGATACATTTTTAGGAGAACTCTACCGGAAAAGTGGATTAACTGATCCTTACGATTTTATTATCAGAGCAGGCCTGGTATCTCTTTTCATTCTAGCTATCAGTTCTGCCATTTCTATTTTAACCCTTTGGCGACTTGC
>CBDUPD010000475.1:0-2750 GCA_965368985.1 uncultured Spongiibacteraceae bacterium
AACCGGGATGCATTAATTCTTTGCCTAATGACATCACGCTGTTCGGGTGACATGTTCTCCCAACGATCTCTAAGTATTTGCTGCTGTTCTGCAGGGAGACTTTTATACCATTGACGTTTTGCGCGAAGCTGATCCTTTAACTCAGGTGACAACTGATTAAATCGTTGAAAATGATAACGAAGCACCTCCTTCCTCTGAGGTGAAAGTTCTTTCCAATCATCAAAACGCTGCGTTTCTATTGCCTTTTCTTCAGGAGTCAGACTTATCCACTGTTGAGCCCCTTGTTGCAATTTTATCTTCTGCTGTTTTTTCAACAGATGCCATTGACTCTCAAACTTTGTTAACAGAGCTTGCTCCTGCTGAGACAATTCCTGCCAATCATTCGATTGAGCCTGAACACTAAGGAGCGCTAAAGATATCACTAACGACAATAGGAGATATTTGATCACTTACCCCCCTCTTCTGACAATTGATCATCAGATGCCAACCAGGTATAGAAATCTATATCTTCAAGCATCACGGCATCTTCTTGCCAGGCTTGTGCTTCAAAACTTATGAGATTTTCAACCGAATAAAACTTAACTTTGGTGGCAGCTCTTTCAGGGGTTTGCAATGACCAAAAAGCAAATAGGCTTATCGCCATTATCGAAAGGGCAAGCGCCCATTTAACAACCGTATATGAGCTTTGTATCGTATTTGTCGACTGGCCAATATCATCGTATTGTGCGTTTGCAGCGCTATCAAGAGTGCCTCGAATCCTGTCGATAACCTCTTTATCAATACTATTTTTCTTTGCCACCAACTCTCTCCCTTTTTTACAAACCGCCACACCCTTTACTGCTGTTAATAATGGTACGTCAAATTAGTATACACTACCTAATATTATACAGCATCCAAACCTCAAGCAGCGCTGCAACACTGATTACATCAGTAATTTTACCCTCTCGCGCCCATTTTACCGCATCATTCAGGGGTAATTTTTTTACCGTAATATCTTCAGTCAACTCATGTGACATTTCACCTTGCTGTAAGCCATTAGCCAAAAATACCAGTCCACACTCATCGGTAATCGAGTTGGATGTATGAACTTTCTGTATTTGCCGCCACTCACTAGCCCTTAAACCGGTTTCTTCAGCCAACTCCCGCCTGGCAGCATTCAAAGGCTCTTCACCCGATGGACAGCCACCCATTGGAATTTCCCATGAATACTCATTCAATGTGTACCGATATTGACCAACCAGCCAGGTATTCATCTCTTCATCAACAGGCACAATCCCAATCGCGGTACCCTTGAAGTGCACCCGTCCATAGATACCCTCTGTCTTTCCCGGGGTAATCACTTCTTCATGAAACACCTTAATCCATTGATTTTCATAGCGACAATCACTATTCAGACGTTCCCATGGGCCAATTTTTTCTGAATTCTCGCTGATTTTACTGTCAGACATGATAAGTCCATAAAAACTACCTATTTAAGCTCACAGTATAGCGAATTTTACGACAGTAATTACTGAAAAATTATGCTTTAATACGCGGCTTATTTTTAATTTTTTCTCTGCCTGGAGAGTGCGATGTTATCTCTTGACCAACTGGTGAATAACGAAGAATTTATCAGTCGACATATTGGCTCGTCTGAAGAACAAATCTCTGCAATGCTCGATGCTATTGGCGCTGAAAGCCTTGAAGACCTTGCTGAACAAACCGTACCTGGCAGCATTTTAAAAACCGAAGCAATGAATTTGGCAAAAGCTGAATCTGAAGCTGCCACACTGGCCCGCCTGAAAGCGATTGCCAATAAAAATATTATTAATAAAAGCTATATAGGTATGGGATATTACCCTAACCACACACCCACCGTAGTACTGCGTAATGTTCTGGAAAATCCGGGCTGGTATACCGCTTATACACCCTATCAACCTGAAATTTCACAGGGCCGCCTCGAGGCCTTATTAAACTTTCAACAAATGGTTATTGATCTAACCGGCATGGAAATGGCTAATGCCTCTTTGCTTGATGAAGGTACGGCCGCTGCTGAAGCCATGTCGATGAGCCAGCGAGTTATTAAGAAAAATAAAAGTCTCAGTTATTTTGTTGACCAGTATTGTCACCCGCAAACGATTGCCGTACTTAAAACAAGAGCACAACATTTTGGCTTTGAACTAATTATAGGCGATGCTTTTACAGAGCTGGCCAACGAAGAAGTCTTTGGTGTTTTACTGCAATACCCCAATACCCGCGGCGAGATTCATGATTTAACAGATGTTATTGAAACCGCTCACGCTAGCAATGCCATTGCAACGGTTGCCACCGACCTGCTTGGCCTGTGCTCATTGAAACCACCCGGCGAAATGAATGCCGACATTGTTATCGGTAATAGCCAGCGCTTTGGGGTACCCATGGGGTTTGGCGGTCCACATGCAGCTTTTTTTGCCTGCAAGGAATCCTATAAGCGTTCACTACCGGGTCGCATCATCGACGTATCAAAAGATGCTCAAGGTAATATGGCTTATCGCATGGCATTACAAACCCGCGAGCAACATATCAGACGTGAAAAAGCTACCAGCAACATATGCACCTCACAGGCACTGTTAGCCATTATGGCAAGTTGCTATGCTGTTTATCATGGTCCACAAGGGTTAAAACGTATTGCCGATCGTGTATCACGGTTTACAAGCATTCTCTCTGCGGCTTTGAATACATTGGGTTACAACAATTGCAACCAGCATGCCTTTGATACCCTGTTATTGAAC
>CBDUPD010000476.1:0-2749 GCA_965368985.1 uncultured Spongiibacteraceae bacterium
TCAAAATCAATAGATTTTTACCTTCAAACTCTACCCTGGGTGTTAGGCCTTTTAACTCTTCATTTTTAAACTTTTTAGCATCACCTAAAGGTGCAACTATCCTTGTTGCAATATCCTCTATCAAGCTATGTTGTATATCTAAAATGTAAGGGTAAGCATTTCTCGTTTGCCTGCTTGGGTTTTGGTATACATCAAACTGAGCCATTAAAAGTTCCTGTGCTCATCAGCAAAAAGTCCATTTTCTTCAACAAAATCATTGTACGCTTTTATTGCACGTTTATTTTCTTTGGCCCATTTTTCAGTCTCATTTTCAGCAAGTTTTGCTCTTAAAGCTTGCTCTAAAGTCGCTGAGAGGTTAATGTTTAAAGCCTTGGTTCTCTTTAGTAAGTCACTGTTTATACTAAGATTTGTTGGCTTTTTAGGGGCGTCGAGGTTATATAATGTTTGCATGTTGTCACCATTATTATGCGCATTTCTATACGCATAATATTAGCAGCAAGCATTTAACAAGGCAAAGTTGCATCGCCACTACGTGGCTGGACTGCTTCGCAGCCGAAACTTGCGACGATGGTAGTAAGACTTCATTAATCACCCATTGTGGTTTGGCTTGTATGCAAGCTGAGTAGTTGAGAGGTTTTTGTTTTGCAGGCGCTGAAACCTAGAGGTTGGCACTGGGTCTTGAGCGATAAAAACGTCTTGTCTGGTTCAGGTGTCTAAAAAACAGTAGTCCAATAAGAAACATAAGCAGCGCACTCATGACGACATCTCATTAACAAAGAAGTTAACAGTAGCAAAGTTGCCTGATTACCCAAAATTAGGCGATCATAGCTATGTAGCGGGGTGAATAAATTATTGTTGTAAAAATGACCTCAATATATTTCAAAAAACTACTTCTTTCAAAAACCGTTGGGATTCATTCTTCACCACCAATCTACTTTAGATTCCGGTTACAATGATTCTAGGCTGCCGTACGACCAGTCGGATCCCAAATAATATATCAGACCAATTGAGGCTGTTTTAGGGAGTCTCTTCGTATACCTCTCTAACATCCAGCCCCCAAACATCCCAACCCTCGGGTTGGTGGCGTGCAAAAAGTTCTATTTTGTCCTGGGTAGGAAACATTTTTTCTATGCCGTGAAGTATCTCCAAAGGCTTCTCGCTATGTTTTCCTCTGGGCTCCCGAACAAGTTGTTTGATATTTCTTGCTCCTCTGGGTTTCGGGATTCTTCCACGTTTAAATACCAGACACATTTCACAATATGACAGGGTGTATTGCCCGGGATTATGAACCATTTTGTCCCATACAAATGCAACGGTTTTGTATTCAAAGCCCCAGGCTTTACCCAGTTCTATTCCTTGTGCAAGGTGTGGATTGGTGACCCACATAAATAGTAAACAATCATCTTTAGCGATTTCGTGAATTGGAATTTTTTTCAGGTCTTTGGTTTTTACTGTAGGGTATTTGAAGTTGGCTGAGCTAATAAATATATTCTTGTCAACATTGACCTGTTCGATGCCCTTGCTACTTTTATCAAATTGCATTTTCCCACCGTAATCCCATGGAGGGTCAGCGTAAATGACATCATATTTTTTTTCTGGCAGGTCTGGATAAAAATCGGGTAAATCGTTTCGCCGGGTTCTTCTTTGCTGTTCGGCATTATAAATGGTGTAACCTGTGACCTTGCCGGAACTATTATTACTACCACTCATGTATTGCTATCTCTCTTTGACTTCAAATGATTGTGCAATATTATTAGTCTGCGCATGCAGCTATGTTACATTGTATTACTGTGCTGGATACAATGGCGCCAACTTCTGTTTGTTATTGGTATTCAGCTGCTGATGTTTCTCAGCTACCTGCTCATAAAGCCCCTGCCAGTTCTCAATCGACTCATCACCAGAAAATAGAATCGCATCCAGCTTTTTCATACGCAAGTCAAAGTTGCTGTCATTGAATTGGCGTGCAACATCAACGGTAGAGTGCAGTGTAACGTTTGGCCATGTTAGCTGTGCCCAGCGTAGCAGTGCAGTACGAATAGATTGTGTATCACGGCCAGAGCATGCTGACTTCAATTCTTGTAGATGTATATCGGTTGAAGAGGTTTTTGGCTGTTCTTCGATAGCTGGCTCTGCAGGTAGGCTGTTTTTTCGAGCATGAATAAAAAGAATCAGGAAAATCAGTGCCAATGCTGATGCGACGGCTGTAGCAGCTTGCCATATCATCAATAACTGTACAGCATTGTTGTTAGTTGTTGTTGGTATCGGTTCTGTTCCAACAGTATTTTCAGGTATAGGCATTGATTGAGGTGCCGGCGTTTGAATTGGTGTAGATTGGCTGCTTGTTCCAATAACATTCAGGGTTATTTTCGGGAGTGTTGCTGTTTTAAGTGTATTGGAGCTTATATCCCACCATTCTATATTGATTTCAGGCAGAGTGATTTTTCCCGGCTTTGTTGCGACTAGAGCAATAGCATCTTTTCTTACGCCAATAATCCCTTGCTCATTATATTGGTCTTCAAACACCGCCTGGTCAGGATAACTTTTGAATGTAGTATCAGATTTTATTTCAATAGGTGGTATCTGTTCTCCGCTTAAACCGATGGCTGTTGTTGTAATGGTTCGGGTAATGGAATCACCCAGGTGGACTTCTGTTGGGTCATTACTCCAGCTTTCCTGAAGCTGCAGGTTTTTGGCTGGCAGCCAATTATTGCTATTAAAGGTTTCAGGTGTTTCTTTAACGGTAATGCTT
>CBDUPD010000477.1:0-2745 GCA_965368985.1 uncultured Spongiibacteraceae bacterium
GGTATCAATAGACCATACCCCGGCAGCAACAGCCACATTGTCATAGGTAGCGCCACCTACTTCAACACTCAGTGTTTCGCCAGTATCCAACGTTGCCGTACCTGTTATCGTGGGCGAAGGGTCTGTAGTCGACAAGGCATCCACGGTTGGAGCCGTTGCCGGTTCAGTCAAATCAATCGTTATCGCAGGGCTTGTTGCCACATTAGAGTCGTTGCCTGCCGTATCGGTCTGGCGCACCTGTATAGCACTGGCAGCATAGTCTCCTTCAGCCAATTCAAAACTACTACCTGAGCCAGCTAACCATGTTGTTCCACTGTCTATGCTGTATTCCCATGCAACCCCTGTTGCCAAACCGGTTACTGTCACCGTGGCATCATTAGTAATACCATCATTCGCAGAAGCTCCTGCATCAGCTTCCAATGCCAATGTTAGCGATGGTGGTTGGGTATCAATAACAATCGCTGTTGTGTTGCTAGTGGCACTGCTGGCATTACCAGCCAGGTCAGTCTGGCGCACCTGAACGTCACCAATGGCATAAGTCGTATTTGCTGTTAACTCAAAACTGGTTGTGCTCGGGTTGGTCACCTTTATCCAGTCGGTGCCACCATTAACCGTGTATTCCCAAAAGTCTACATCGGCGGCTAAAGCCACACTCATGGTACCATCATTGGTATTCCAATCACTTGCAGAGCTGCCACTATCGGTTGCCAATGTCATGACGGGAGCTGCTACCAGTGAATCAACAACAAATGTGCTTGTATTGGCAGCAATACTTTGATTGCCGGCAAGATCTGTTTGGCGCACCTGAATAGCATCTTTTATATAAGTGGTATTATCTGACAACTCAAAACTGGTACCGCTTCCAAAATTCCAGGAAACTCCACCATCCAGACTATACTCCCAATGGATAGCCTCGCTGGCAATAGTGACACTTACTGTTCCATCACTGGTTATTCTGTCGCCATCACTACTCCCGGTATCATCAAACAGCCTCAAAAAAGGATTAACAATAGTCATATCTGTTTTAATAACCATTTCATTTGAGGTCACTTCACTGACATTACCGGAAGCATCCGATTGGCGAACCTGAATCTCGCCTACGTCATAGACAGTATCAGCAGCCAATTCAAAGCTCGTATCAACACCTTGAGTCCAGTTTGCCCCTCCATCAAGACTGTACTCCCACGTAGAAGCATCAATAGCCATGGTGACATTTACTGTCGCATCATTGGTTACACCATCAACATTGGCAATACCATCCACTGCACCGCTGTCATTTTCCAGAGCAAACTCAGGTGGCCCCGGAGGAGTGGTATCTTTAGAATCAGAATCATTCTGACCAACCCCAAGCCCGACATTGGCAAATACAGCACCACCAATCACACCAACAAAGCTGGCCCCAACTATTCTACCCGCAGTCCAAAACCCTTCTCCGCCACTCGATGAACTCGATGGAGTATCACCAAAGCCACTGTCATAGTTAACATTACCACTGGCTGCACCAACGATATTTTCGGCCAGCTCGGCATCATCGACATGAATTAAAGAGTCATCGTTGCCTGTTACCACGCCATCTGTACTGAACAGTGCCGCCACTGCCTCACTGTAAAAATCATCAACCTGAGCGATCAACTCTTCATCAATACGCACTTCAAGCATATCGCCAGCACGAACGATATTCATGCCTTCGGGAGATTTACCCGTGTTTTGATCCACCACGGTATAGATTGCACCAGGCTTGGCAGAAACAAGCATTGCTTGCTCTAGCGGAAGTAGGTATCTGCTGCCATCAGCGCGGGTTTCAATAAGGAGTAATTGTTGTTTCATGCTATTGCTCATTTATTATTATATGAATGCAGAATAAACGGTTCAAAATGGGTAAATTTTATCTGTTAAACACTACCAGAAAACACCCCAAAACAGCAAGAAACTAATGGATATCTGACATCTTTGCCACTACCTATGTGACATTAATCTATATTTTCAAGGTATCTCATCAAGAAACCACGCTATCACTAGCCTCTCGACACCTTTCAATACTCTCCCAACCCTTGCTTTACTTGCCTGAAAAACAAGCCTCTTCGCCTACTCAGGAACTATTTTCATGGTGGAAGTTATGCCATGTGCACTGTTATTTTCCGAGATACCGTAGAAAAATTCCGTACCTACCAAAAATAAGCTACCATCTGAAAACAATATAATAATGAAACCAACTTCATGAACATTAAATTACTAACCTCGCCTTTCTTACATCTTACTTCGATCACCCTCTGCCTTTTCTCACTTTCAGCATACTCAGACTCGGATATTCAACGGATATTACCTTGTGATTACAATGAAATTGCCACCTCATGCAATGTACACAACCCCGAAGACATGGTTTATTACCCCAAAACCCACGAAATATTATTTAGTCAATTCGGAGGCATCCGAACAATGCTTCCCGGCCCCATCTCCGCACTCAATCCTGAAACCATGAAGTTTTATAATCTGGAAATCTTTTTTGATCGCAATAAAAAATGGGGCGATCCTCAGTGCATAGCCACGCCTAAAATAAGCCCGCATGGCATTGACCTGTCACAACGTAAAGACGGGAGTTGGCAGTTACTGGTTGTAAATCATTATTCAAGAGAGTCGATAGAATTTTATGAGCTAGCGATGGCAGGTAACAAAACACGATTATTATGGCGCGGCTGCGTGGAAGGTGACAAACTTAGTGCTTTTAATGATGTTGTCGCTTTACCA
>CBDUPD010000478.1:0-2737 GCA_965368985.1 uncultured Spongiibacteraceae bacterium
CCATATCTGTATGAATAAGGGAGCATTCGAAATCGGCATATACTATAAATGGTCTTTCTAGCATATTTTTGTAATTCTTAAATTTCATAGTTGTACCTTCAGCTGGCAGTTCTAAATTGCAGTTGTTATGACAGTCGAAATGTTTTGACATTAGATGGTCTTCGTATATTTCACTAGCTGGAATTGTTGTTCTACAGTAAGGACAATATTTACGGTCCTTATACCATCCATTTTTGTAAGTGTGTAGAAGGCTTTCTAGTTTCTTAATATAAACGTAGTGTCCATTATCCTCTTCATCTTTTAAAAGTAGTAGGTTGATGTTATCATTTTTAACATAGGATATATTTCCTAATCTTGTCGGATTGATATCTTTTTCGTTGCTGTGTTCGTATATATTGACACACACTTTATTATTATTTTCGAATGTTGTTATATCTTCGAACGTAGTTGGATATCCTATATTATCCCAGTTGTATTTATCATTAACCTTTTTAATCACACTTAGTCGCTCTCCATGCTTCCCTTTCTCCGACTGATGGTATAACATACAATATTTGAAGCACATGTTATCATTGTTTTTAATATTTATAAGGCTACATTTAGGATTGCTTAATGCTGTTGGTGTTGGAATATAGGATGAACCTCTTGATGGTGATAATGTATAAGTGGTGATGAATAAACCTTTGATACGTTCTATAGTCCAACCTGAACCTGTTTGATGTTCTATACGCTCTTGCATTCTTTTCTGTAAATCGTTCTTTTTATTTTTGATTAGTGCGGCCACGCTTTCAGTAGAATATGCGTTTTCGGGCATGGTATGGGCATGAATAGTTTTACTGTCTGGATTATCATCTACCTCTCCCGGTTTGGATATTAGGATTTCAACACCTACCACAATCTTGATATTCTTCTTCTCCGCGATTTTACTTTCAGCTGCCTTTACAAGCCTCATATAACCATCTTTCCATGCTTCCTCGAATACTTTATACTCTTTCTTAAACTCTAATTCAAAAGTTGGTAGTTCTGTGTTCTTGTGCTTCACCCTCATTATGTGCCTCTTGCTGTTTCGCTCTGTAAATTCGTCTGGCTTGTTTGCTGCTATCGTTTGTTGTTTTGCAAATGTCTTATTCTTGGCTATTTCTATCCTTTCAAATGTTTTATCAAACTTGTCCATTTCATTATCCTGTAAAAGCTTAAGTAGTTTCTCCGCCTGGGTTAGGGTTCTAATGGTTCCCTTCTCATACATGCTCTTAACCGTGTCCATTAGAACATTACGGCATGCGCTGGTTGTCGTGTTGTAGATGTTTAGAACTTGCATATTCTCGGAACGTTTTGTTTTTATAGACATATAATATATTAAGAAAACATTTCTTTAAGTCAAAATCATTTAATAGGGTTTTGAAGAGATATGAAAAGAAAAAATATAGTCAATATTCCATTTTAGAATGCTCAACATAGTGATGTCTAAAATGGAATATTGACTATATACTTAATCTAGTTTTTCTAGGTTGTCATGCTTTATAATGTTTAACTCTTGTTTGGTAGCCTCTAGTTCTAACTCCTTTTTCTTTGCCTGGCATTTTTGACTTTTCTTATGAGAGTAAAGTTGGCACGTCGCAGTTTTCCCACATATATCGCACGTTCTTGGCCCCTTGGTTTTATGGAAGTATTCATTATAGTAATCTGGATTTCTTGACCTGTAATAATACTTGCCTGACTTTTCAGACCACACCTTCAAAGCCCTCCTGTTTGGGTTGTCAATAATTTTAGGTTTCTCCTCGGTGTTCATATAGTTTATATAATACTATGGAATTATCCCTTTAAGTCTATTTCCTTTTATGCTTTTATGCTTTTATAATTCCTGGCATATATCTCACGAACAGTCTTGCTAATTTCTCTTTGGCGTGCTCTGCTTACCCCTTCGTTTTGTTCCTTAGCAAGTTTAACCACTGTTCGTCCATCTGCTGCATTAAACCCTTTGTGTTTGATGTGCTCATGAATTGTAATCATCAACCTAGCTATTGATATTCTTGATGGTGATATCAACTTATTCTTAACCTGGATTGCCTCTCCTTTCACCCTTTTAGGTGGGACAGGTTTTTGATACACATCTGCGGGTAGTGGTATCGATGTGCTGGATGAACTTGATGCGTGTGATGGTTTAGCCGGTGCTTTGGTTGGTTTCGCACGTGTTTTAGATGGTTTGGCTGGTGCTTGCGTTGGTTTGGCGGTGCTT
The DNA here is from genome assembly GCA_965368985.1 of uncultured Spongiibacteraceae bacterium. GTDB lineage: Bacteria > Pseudomonadota > Gammaproteobacteria > Pseudomonadales > DT-91 > CAZTZY01. The sequence goes on from CBDUPD010000478.1 coordinate 2,237, forward strand.
ACAATTTCAATATTAGTCTTCTTAGCGGGATGTATGATATCGTTAGACGCTTCTCGTTTTTGGCCTGTTTCGAAGTTCATTGAAGCTTTGGGTTGAATTGTGCTGATAACGATTTCAGTATTAGGTTTTTTGCTGGGATTTGCAGCATCTGAGGCTGCTTCTCGTTTTTGTGCTGTTTCGGTGTTCATTGATGCTTTTGATGATTTGGCTGGTGTGCTGCTTGACCTGATTGCTGCGATTGGTTTGGCTCTTGGTGGTTGCGATTTACCTTTTAAGATGGTTCTTCTTGGGCGAGTGATTAGTGCAGTAGGTGGGGCTTGTGGTATTAGCGGTGGGATGGGCGGCATTGGTGGTTGTGGCGGTGGCGGTGGTGGTTGAGACTGGTCTAAAACCATTGATTCGCACCTTTTGAGTTTCCCTCTTTTACTCAGGTATGAATCTTTTGTTTTCGATTTAACAAGTGATTGTATCTTTGAACCTGCTCCACCTGGTGGGGGAGGT
>CBDUPD010000479.1:0-2731 GCA_965368985.1 uncultured Spongiibacteraceae bacterium
GAACATTGGTACAACAGAATATGATTCAGATGCTTCTAGCTCTAGCTTTGAAACAGATCATCAGGGCCTGAGTGTTCGTGGAGTGATGGGTAGCTTTATCCTTGAAGCAGGGCTTGCTATTGATGAGTATGAAAGTGGAAATGAGAGAGAGTCTATAGGAGTTGGTCTAGGTGGCTATATAGGTGATCATCAAGAGGTTGTTGTTGGTGTTTATAAAGCCGAGTATGATTCCGTTTCCAGTGAGCCTATAACTTTAATGGGACGTTATAAAAATGTGATGGAGTTAAAATCTGAGATGCACCTGAAGATTGGTGGGTCGTTAGCTTTGTCGGATTCTGATGACGATTTTGATACAAGCTCTACTGTGGTATCAATTAATGCAGGTTTTTATCCCAGTAATAACTTTGGTGTGTTAGCCACTTTAACAGCTCTCGTCATCGATAGTGATAGATATGACTCTTACTTTGAAGATAGTTTGCAGGTAGGTGTTTCATATTACCCGATTAAACAAATTAATTTGAATGCTGGTTTGATATCAAGATTTGGTTCTTCAGAAACTGATGCGGGTACTGAAGAAGAATGGTCAGGAGTTGGTTTGGGATTAGGCTTCGGCGTACGTTTCTAAAATCTAACTGCTAATAGAATATGAAAAGGCTGGGGTTAATATCTCCAGTCTTTTTTTTGATAGTTATTTACTGCTTGCTTTACTAATCCCTCCAATAACCCCAAGAAAATCTTCAGTAACCTTTGTTATCGCAAAAGCCAGGCTATCGAGTGCGGTGATATTAAATTTTTTGGTGTTCCGCTTATTCATAAACCGTATATATTCTTTTATCTCATCATCACTGAGTGTGCGAAAAGCATATAAATACCAGAGTAAAATGGAGTGTTCGACTTTGGGGCGAGCTTCAATTTTTTGTTGTTCAAGTTGTGAGGCAAACTGAACCAGAGCCTGTGTGATGTTTTTATGTTGAATTTGTGCAAGTGCACTAAACATGGTTATTTTTGATTGTATTTCAATATTAACTGACCAGTCAGTAGCATTGGTTATCGCATCCAGTTTTTTTGCCAAATTGACTCTTTCTTCATTCTTGAATAACTCTTCAGACATGGATTTCATGTCAGCATAAATATCGGGGTCAGAAGCTTTGAGCTCAAGTTTTGATATTTTTTTCCCGATGGGTGAGTTATACCATTTTACAATTGAATCAATGTTACTTTCTGTAATTTTTGTTTTCAGGTCATTGTGAAGGGTTTGATTAATATTCTTTGGTTTTATTGTTAGTTTAATGGCCTGGTTAATTGTGTCGAGTTCATCTTCGGTGCATAAACCCATCTCATGAATCTGTGCAATACTTGATTTCATAACATTAGGAAACTGATAAATTTGCTCGGTAAAATTTGATTGAGCTAACAAGCGGCGCAATTTACTATCCAGCTCTTTATCTTCTGCGCATACATAATGGGTTATTAATAATAACGTTACTATGGTCAGGCATTGTCTTGTTAACTTCTTTAGCATCAAGTGTTTTCCAGTGAATGTATCTGCTGTTTGTTTATCTGTAGTTCAGTATAGGATATTGACGGAAAATGATGGTCTCGTAAGTAATGTACGGCTTTTAGCGTTTTAAATCCATCAAACCATTCATGAAGATGTTTTTTTCGTGATGTTACACTTTTATGCGTGTTAAAAAGCTTGTTGATTGTTGTCTGTAGATTGAATGTTTGTTCCAGTTCTTTCAGGTAGCTTGTTGTCTCCTGGCTATTGTAGAAAAGGCCCTTCTCAGAAGGTGCTGTCTGACTTTCTTCGGCAATATGGTCGAGATGAGTCAGCCATTCCCCAAGAATATCAAAACATGATGGGTGGTAAAAAATTCTGGCATCCTGAATATCCGATTGAAGCAGTTTATTAATTGCAGGCCCTGTACCAAAGGGTACGCGACTCGACAGGCGAGATTGAATAGTGATGGTTGGCTCTTGCAAGTTTGATACAGGCGCCAGTTTTTGTAATTTATTCAGCAGGTAAAAATCTTCTCCGGCTGGGCGTTGAGGGAATCCTCTTACCTTGGTGTAATGCTCTGTACTGATTAATAGGCTGCTGCCTACTGTGTGATAGGCATATTGAGAACCTGCCATATGTAAGCCGTCTACGTAGTGGTGCAATGACTTTTCATAGAGCAGGGTGGCTTCGGTAATCTTTTTATCTTCTTCTGAAATAAACCTGTTAGTGTGTTCAAAGTTAAAAATGGCTGCACTGCCATATTCGGGTATTTTTGCAGAGAAGTAATCAGCAGGAAAGCAAACGTCAGCATCACTGCAATATATCTGAGGCTCAGTGATGTGGTTACTGAAAAACAGTTTGGCAGCCAGATCGCAGGCAATTTTTCGTGCCAGTCCTACCCCTTTTTTTTCAGGGATTTTTTTATTCAGGCTATAACGATCGACTATCAGGATATCCAGTGATTCCAGTTGACGCAGTTGCAAACCGGAATCGTTTTTCCAGATACATGGGTATTGATGTAGCAGGCTAACAAGTTCATTGTTTTTCTCGCAAACGTCAACATCTTCAGGCTGGTTAATGACAACAATCAATAAAATATCACGATTATAAGATTTGGCGGCCGCTTGAATGGACTCGAGAAAAGAAGGGTGTTCATCATAAACAGGTATGCATAAAACCTTGTTATATTGCAGCTCGGGAAACCTGTCGAGAGTATTTACTTCAGGTTCG
>CBDUPD010000480.1:0-2729 GCA_965368985.1 uncultured Spongiibacteraceae bacterium
TCACTGCCAGGAGTGGTAGTATTACCAACGGTTACCAGCGAATAACGGAGGCGGTGTGAAAATATTAGTTACAGGCGGCACAGGTTTTATTGGAACATTTGCAGTGTCTGCGATGATTAAAGCGGGTCATAGTGTGCGTTTGCTAGTGCGGGATGCTGACAAGATGCAACGGGTTTTTGAGCCTCATAATGTTGTTATCGAGGATTATGTCGTCGGCGATATCATTGATGAAAAAGCAGTGCGACAGGCTCTTGAAGGTTGTGATGCTGTTATTCATGCGGCCGCCATGGTTGCCACCTCGGAGAAATACGCTGATCAGGTTTACCATACCAATGTAAATGGCACCAAAAATGTGATTGGTCTGGCAGTTGATGCTGGTGTAAAGCACATCATCTTTATGTCTAGTATTACAGCTATAATCTGTCCACATGTCGAGTCGGTTAATGAAGAATCAAAAGTCGGTACGGCCGAAAATATTTATGGGAAATCGAAAATAGATTGTGAGCACTATGTTCGTGACCTGCAGGCAAAAGGTGTGCATATCACAATCCTATACCCGGCCGGAGTTATTGGTCCGTTTGACCCGGCTTTGAGTGAGGCTATGGGAGGGATTCAGTATTTTCTTACAAACTGCTCTATTGTGACTCCTTCAGGCGTGCAGTATATCGATGTTCGAGATTGTGCTGAGATTATTCTTCGCATCGTCAAAATGGATGATGCGCCTGATCGATTGGTTCTTGGTGGGCACTATTACTCATGGTCTGAAGAAGTAGATATATTGGATGAGTTGACAGGGCGCAAGATTCTCCGCATTCCCATGTCGTCAAAAAATATTGTCCGATTAGGTATTTTTATGGATTTTATTCATAAGATAACCGGATTGAATATGCCGTTAACCAAAGAAGCTGCCACGCTGTGTGGCTATTGGTGTCTGGCAGATAGTCAGAAGTTAAAAGATACCCTGGGTTTTGAATACCGGGATAAGAAAGAGACTTTTGCAGACACACTCAGATGGTTTGAGCAGGCGGGGCATATTACTCGCAAACAGCTGGGTAAGCTTGCCGAAACAGAGTAAGAGAAGGCACTTATCAGGGGCTATCTGAAAAGTTAAAAGAAAGGGGCGGTTAAATATTATTTAACTGCCCCTTTCAGTTAGCTGCATGTAAATAATCAGTTAAATGTAACTGATGAAAAACAGAATCAACAGCCTGATGATTTATCTTTTTTCATCTCTTTGTGCATGTCTATATGGTAATCCAGCATGGAGCGATATTCATTGATAAACCACTCAGTGATATCGCCTCTGTCAACTTCCATGTCAGGAGATTTTAAAGCGTATTCGTGGCTATTAAACATGGATGTGGCCAAACGCATCGCTCTGCCAACTTGTCCAATGTTTTGAGATCCAACCAAATCGTTGGCAACTTGAATAAACATATCAGCCATTTTCTCAAGAGGCATGTCAACGCCTTCTTCTCCAGCTTGATCACTTGTCGCAGCAGTATTTGTTGTCTCAATATCTTTAGGGTTTTCTGTCATGCTATTCACTCATTTTGGGTTTGCTTTTAATCGACCGAGAATATCAGAATTGAGATATACATGCGACAGATGCAAAGTATTGGTTTTGTAAGGTTATTACATCAGGGAAAGAATGATGAGGGAAAAATAAAATAGAGGCAGCACAATTAACAAAGAGTAGCAAAACCCTCTATAATCCCAACTCGCACATCAAACAAAAAAAACATGTCTAAAGCTTTGTCCATAATCCCTCTCGGTGTTCGTTATATGCTGCTCAGCGCCTTTGGGTTTGCGATAATGGCTGCCTGTGTAAAACTTTCAAGTCAGCAGGGCATACCTGTGCTTGAAATCGTTGCTGCACGAGCCCTGGTTTCTCTGGTTTTAAGTTTTGTTGATGTCAAGCGTAAAAACCTGTCAGTGTGGGGTGAACAAAAACTGTTATTGTTTTGCCGGGGTTTTGTTGGTTCGTTAGCATTAATGTGTGTGTATTATGCCATTGCGACCATGCCTCTGGCTGAGGCGACGGTTATTCAATATCTGCACCCGGTATTTACGGTCATACTCGCTTTTATTTTTTTGAAAGAGGCTGTGCATCGTTCAACGTTGATTTGCATTGTTTTGAGTTTTTCCGGATTACTGTTAATTGTAAGGCCGGGATTTTTATTTGGTTTGAGTCACGATGCTTTACCTATGTTCAGTGTTAGTGCGGCACTTCTTGGAGCTTTGGGTAGCGCCATAGCTTATGTGCTGGTGCGAAAACTGAGTGCTACAGAAGATCCATCAGTAATTATTTTTTATTTTCCTTTAATCGCACTGCCTGTTTCATTAGTTGCTCTGGGTGACGGCTTTGTTTTACCAACAGGTACCGACTGGGGGTTGTTATTACTGGTAGGCATTTTCACACAAATAGGGCAAATTGGTTTAACCAAAGCCATGCAAACCGAAGTGGCCAGTAAGGCGACGGCCTATTCTTATATACAGATACTATTTGCAACGTTATTGGGGTGGATGCTGTTTGCTGAAATTCCTGGTATATATACCTGGCTAGGGGGTGGATTGATTTTTGTTGGGGCCTTGGTGAATGTTTTGTGGAAAAGGTAGGCTGAGGCTTTCATATGCAAGCTCAGCCTTAAGGGTATAATTAATCTTAATAAAATGCAGAATTGTATTTTTTTGTGGGGGTAGTACAAACTGCTGAGGTGATCTCGCAG
>CBDUPD010000481.1:0-2729 GCA_965368985.1 uncultured Spongiibacteraceae bacterium
ACTAATATGATCAGGAGCATCTATCCCCAAACGAACCTGATTACCACTGACGCTGATAATTGTAATTGTCACATCATCATCTATTTTTATTGCCTGATTACGGTCGCGAGATAAAATGAGCATTTTTCATACCTGCTGGGCAAAATCGATGGCAAAAAGATCGTGTTGTTAATAAGTTGTTAATGTGATTTTTAGGTGAATATATACACGTTCTTAAAAAAATATTCAAAAATAGAATCTCGTTTATATCTATAAGCTAACGTCTTTATTATATTATTCTTGGTTAATAGTTATAGCGTTGAATGATGAGAACAACAATTGCTATTTAGCTATTAATACTTGCTAAAAGGGCAATTTCTAATAATGATTATCATTAATGGCTTATCATTAATGGCTTATTGGTAGCCATATATTTGGTTGATGTGGAGCAATAGTATACAAATACAATAGTCAATAAGTCGTTGAATATAAAACGTTAGGTCAAATGTTATATATATCACTTTTTATTGGGCTATTTTGATATGGAAGCCGCCAAGAGTGATTGTTACTTGCCATTGCACAGGGAAGTGTAACGTGGTTTAAAAGTATTGTAGGAAGTTTTTTGATCCCACTCATTTAATCAACTAACTCACTAAAGTCACACTGGGTATCGATATCTCACGCAAGGAAAACATGGCTGAATTGATATTGGTTAAGGTCATAGTGTGTAGAATATGTTCGAATCCGGCTTTCCGGCTTGAAATGATGAGCATGGATGCTATATAACGTTTGGTTATATCATTTTGTTATAGGGTGCTTCCATAGCTTGCCAAATGATTATTAGGGTAGATGTGAAAAATGTCCTAAAATCAATAGCAGTAGACAGGGTTTTTAAGGAAGTTGATAAGGAAATTATTGCGGATGCAGCATAGATTGGTTTTCCACTCCTGATATATATTCATTATTGCTCTTTGGGTAGGAGTAATAACGTCAACTTTTTAGATAGTAGAAGTTAGCAGGGTCTAATAATGAAAATAAAAAATAAGTTGTTTGGTTTCCCTTTTATGGTTTTTGCTCTTGCCTCGGGTGTGGGACATTTTGCCTATGCCAATGAGACAGGAAGTAATGAGCTGCCCTTGCAAGAAGACCCTTATTTTCAGGGTTTTGAAGAGAGCGCTTTACCTGTAGTGTTAACAACTACCCGACTGAAGCAGCCACAGTCAGAAGTGCCTGCCAGTGTCACGGTTATTGATCGTGAAATGATAGAAATGATCGGGGCTAGAGAATTACCTGAATTAATGCGATTGGTGCCAGGCATGAGTATCGGTAATGTTGATGGCAACATACCTACCGTGAGCTACCATGCGACGGTATCGAGAGATGTTAAGCGAATGCAGGTGCTCGTTGATGGTCGTTCAGTATATCAGGCAGGTTTGGCACGGGTCTTATGGGATGATATTCCAATAACAGTTGATGATATTGAGCGTATTGAGATTACACGTGGTCCTAATGCCGCAGCTTATGGACCTAATTCGTTTTCGGGAATTATAAATATATTAACCCGACACCCGGAAGATACCTTATGGGTAAAAGGTCGACATAATATGGGTAATGAGGGGATTCAGGACAATTTTGTACGAGGAGGGGCAGAGTTTGCTGGCCTGAGTTTCAGAGTCTCTGCCTATAGCCGTAAAGACAGTGGCTATGATATCGATGAAAATGGTGATGCGCGCAGGGATGGTAAAGAATTGGCGGGTTTCAGTACGAGATCAGTGTATCAGTTCAATGATCAAAACACGGGCGAGTTTCATTTTGGTTATAAAAATGGAGAGCTTGAAGTAGAGTCACTGGATGCCTGGGAGGCTTTCGGCACTTATGATTCACAGCCTGATATGGAGAGTGATAATTATTTTGGGATGTTGAAATGGCGTACCGAGTTTGCTGCTTGGCATTCGTTGGAGGTACAGGTCTATTCCCAAAAAAGTGAGCAGGAAGGTAACTGGGATACCTGTATGTATTCCTCTGCGTTTGGTAGTGAAGCTAATTTGCTCTTTACTCAGGAAGCCTATGAGTTGAGAGAGTATTACAGGGAGACATCTACTAAAACCAGGAAAGATAAACATTCATATGAGCAGGCTGGTGCCTTCGCTGTGGTTGCCGAGGCTGTTACTGAAGGTGTAATCGCTGCCGATTTGACTCCTGATCTCGCACTCTTGCAACAGCAGGTTGCTATTGCCATGGGGAGAACTGACCCATTTGAGTCGCAAGAAGATGCCTTATTGATTCGTGCCCGGGATATTGCGTTAGCAAGTGGGGGAACGATACCGCTTTTGTGTGGCGAAGTGAGTAATGAGCTTGAAGAGAGTCGCACCGAGATTGAATTGGTTGATAATTTGATTGTCGGTAAACGGTTGCGATTTGTTACAGGGCTTGCCTATAAGGAAGAGAAAGCCAGCTCTCTATATTATTTAAATGGTAATGATGCCACTAACGAAAGTGTTAGTCTGTTTGCTCATATTGAATATCGTCCATTTGATGATCTGTTGATTAATGTGGGTCGTCATTATGAAGATGACAGTATCTCCGGTTTTGATTCTTCTCCACGATTTGCAGTCAATTATCATATGACCGATAACCAGACATTTCGAATGGTCTATTCAGAGGCGACACGCTCGATTGATATCTATGAAGATGCAGCATCGCCTCGCATAAATCTTAATAATATCAATGAACCCTATGCTTCCAATATA
>CBDUPD010000482.1:0-2720 GCA_965368985.1 uncultured Spongiibacteraceae bacterium
ATATTAACAGTGCTGTAGATGTGGTTTATTTGGGCGAAACAGTTTGTGCCAAAAGACGTAACCTGAAGCCCGCTGACTGGATTGAGTTGGCACAAGAACTCGCAAAATCGGGTAAGCAAATAGTTGTATCGACACTGGCCTTAATTGAAGCGGGTTCAGATATGGCAAGTGTCAGGCGCATGTGCAGTAATGGTGATTTATTGGTAGAAGCCAACGAAATGGGTGCTGTGCAACTTATGGCTGATCAAAAGCTGCCGTTTGTCGCCGGTCCGGCTCTGAATATTTATAATGCATACACGCTTAAAATATTGCATAAACAGGGTTTAATACGCTGGGTGATGCCGGTAGAGCTTAATGCCGAAACACTAGCTGATATTCTTCGTGATGCCGAATCTCAGGGCATAAGAGAGCATATTGAGACGGAAGTATTTTCATTTGGTCATATGCCCTTGGCGTATTCTGCGCGCTGTTTTACTGCACGTTATAAAAATATATCAAAAGATGATTGTCAGTTTGTCTGTGGCGAATACCCTGAAGGTTTACCAATGGATAGTCAGGAAGGTGAATCGTACTTTACGATTAATGGTATTCAAACCCAGTCAGGCCGCATTCAACATCTATTGCCTCATTGGCTGCAAATGCAAGAGGTGGGTGTTGATATCATGCGAATTAGTCCGCAACCACAATATACGGGTGAAATTATTCAGCGCTACTATCAAGTGATTGGTGGTGAGTCGACAGATACCAATATACAGCAGTTTTTAAGTGCGCCAGCTTGTGATGGTTATTGGCGTGGCGAGTCAGGCATGGATTATATAGCTGTGGCTGAATAAAAAATGGTATGTGTTAGAACTTTGCCTTATCTGGGTAAAGCCTCAACAAAATCAGCGCTTAAGTAGAGCGCATGATTTAATACTGTCGGAAACTCATCAAGATCAACGCTATCGATCAGGTTTTTAATTTGAAGGCCTAGTTCGGTATCTCCTTCAATAGATAAGCGACGTTGAAAAAACAGTGTGTCAGGATCTTCCCGACGGCTGGCAAGTAATAAGAATTCCTTACTGTTTCCTGAAAACGTGGTTTCAGCCCCATCCTTCCCTTTGGCAAACTTCAGCTTGTTACCTTTTTTGCTGACTTCCCAATCAAAACCCATATCAAGAATTTGTACACGCAGGGAAGAGTCATCAAGAAAATCTACATCACCATCAACTACCTGTTCATTTAACATTCGGTTAGCCACCTGCTCTGCAACAAACAGCTGTGCGTGTTTTGGCAAAAACCGAAAGGGGCCAGGCCACGGTAGTTTGGTAATTCCGGGTAGTTTAGCCAGGGTTTTGGGTATTAACAGGGCGAACTTGTTGGGTGTTGAAGCAGCCATATGACTCATTTGCTAAATGATTGAGAAGATGACTATGATGACTATTGATCAAAAAAAAACCATGACGTAAATCAAGAGGATAAGGTTTGTTCAAATTCGGGTGAAAATAAGTGATGTTATATTTATCAAGTCTATCTAAATTGGAGATGCAGCTAATAGATTGATTTTAGGTGATAAAATCAATAGTTATGCCAAAGAAAGTGCTTATGTTTTGCATTTTAAGTGAGCTATTGTTAAATAATTGTTTTACGATAGATTCATCAAATACTTGTCTGAAAAATCCATAAAAGAACGTATTAATGAAAATAATACTTAGCTGTGAAAATTATGCAGCAGTAAAGAAATAGGGTTATTCGTGGCCATGCAGCAAGCAATATCCTTGCATAGAGTTAGATAATTAATGAACAACTCCCTGACATCCTTTCGTGCATTTGCAGTGCTGGCGGTCTTTTTTTGCCATGCTGGAATGTTTAATGAAGGCTATCTCGGGGTGCAGGCTTTTTTTGTGCTTTCAGGGTTTCTGCTAACGCCAATTCTCATAGGTATGAAAAAAGATACCTCTTATAAAAAATATATGCTGACGTTTTCCGGACGACGGATCTTGAGAATATTCCCGTTATACTTTATGTATCTTTTACTGATATACCTGATTATTACCAGAGTGTTTATTGCCAATGGTATGTTTCATCCTCAATTGGAAACATTTCTATTCCAATTGCCGTGGGCTGCAACGTTCACCTATAACTTTTTTCATGCCAGTGACCTGTCTACACAGAGTTTCTTTCTAACACACTTTTGGTCTCTTGCTACCGAAGAACAATTTTATCTATTCTGGCCATTAATGATCTTCTTGACACCAGAAAAATATTATAAACATTTGTTACTGTTTTTTATTGCTATGGGGCCTGCTGTAAGGGCAATTATTGCATACATGGCTGATTCTCAAACAGTGCCGGCATTAACAGACAATATAGCTATAGCGATCTATGTTTTACCCTTTTCTCATATGGATGCCTTTGCTATCGGCAGTTATTTTGCACTTTTTAAAACAGATGTTTCAAGAAAGCAGGTAGCACTGGTTGTTTTTGCGGTGTTGGCAACCGGATTATTAACAGAGGGTCTAACGACTGAAAGCATGAGGTTTATCGGTGTTGGGTATCAGCCATTTATGGAGGATAGCTATAAATATATCTGGGGTTATTCAGCGGTTAATCTGGCTTTTGCATTCATATTAATCGGTTTGCGTCAGAGAATATTATTGCCATGGGTTTTTGAGAACAGGGTGTTGGTATATCTGGGTACAGTTAGTTATGGAATTTATGTCTATCATTATTGTGTTCTT
>CBDUPD010000483.1:0-2713 GCA_965368985.1 uncultured Spongiibacteraceae bacterium
ATGGCTAATCAGTCACTACGGGTTATCGCTGACCATATTCGCTCCTGTGCGTTTTTGATTGTAGATGGCGTTGTTCCTTCAAATGAAGGGCGTGGTTATGTATTGCGCCGTATTATGCGTCGTGCGATACGTCACGGGCATAAGCTGGGTGCGCGTGATAATTTCTTTTACCAACTGGTACAACCTTTGGCTAATGAGATGGGTGAAGCTTATCCTGAATTAGCTAATGCGGTAGCGCAAGTCGAAAAAGTGATTTTGGCTGAAGAAGAGCAGTTTGCCAAAACCCTTGATAATGGTATGCAGATTCTCAATGAAACCCTGGCTGATATTAAGGGTGACACTATTCCCGGTGAAGTTGTTTTTAAACTCTATGATACTTACGGCTTCCCTGTAGATTTAACTAACGATATTGCTCGTGAACATAATTTAAAACTCGATGAGGCTGGTTATGAAGCTGCCATGGGTGAGCAGCGCAAGCGCTCGCAGGCTGCAGGTAGCTTTAATCTGGATTACACAAAAAACTTCAAGCTTGATGGTGAAACAGTATTTACCGGTTACGATAAACTTGAAGATGAGGTTGTAGTTGTTGCTTTATATAAAGGCGAAGAGTCAGTTGATAGTTTGGCAACTGATGAGCAGGGTATTGTTGTACTGCAAGCTACGCCATTTTATGCAGAGTCAGGTGGGCAGGTTGGAGATACCGGTTATCTTTTTTCTGAAAGCAAAAAACTGGAAGTACGTGATGTTTCAAAAGCGTCTAATCACCACTTGCACCAGGTAACTGTATTATCTGGCATTGTAAAAGTAGGCGATACTCTTGCTGCAGAGGTTAATGCAGGAGTGCGTAAAGCCACAGAGCTGAATCATTCGGCAACACATCTGTTACATGCAGCACTTCGTGAAATATTGGGAGAGCATGTTACTCAAAAAGGTTCATTGAATGACTCTGAACGCCTACGTTTTGACTTCTCGCATTTTGAAGCAGTAACAGCTGATCAATTATTGGCGATAGAAGATCGGGTAAACGATCAGATTCGTTTGAATTCTTCTGTTGAGACGTCGGTTACCGATATGGAAACTGCGGTAGAGAAGGGTGCAATGGCTCTGTTTGGCGAGAAATACGGTGATGATGTACGTGTAGTTAATATGGGTACAGGGTTTTCTGTTGAGTTATGTGGTGGTACTCATGTAAGTCGTACTGGTGATATTGGTACGCTGAGAATTGTATCTGAATCAGGTGTGGCAGCAGGTGTGCGTCGTCTTGAAGCAGTTACCGGTGCTGCTGCATTAAGCTTTGATCGAGCTAATGAACAGAAGCTGGCAACAGTAAACAGTTTGCTAAAAGCCAATAATGATAATGTGTTGAGTAAGCTTGAAGCTCTTGTTGCCAGTCAGAAAAAACTTGAAAAAGAACTGCAACAGGCCAAAGCCAAACTGGCAACTTCCAGTGGTGGTGATCTGGCAGGCAATGCCAAAGAAGTTAATGGCATAAAAGTATTGGCTGCGAAAATTGATGGTGCTGATCGCAAGAGCTTGTTGGCAACCATGGATCAAATGAAAAACAAGCTGGGATCAGCAGTTGTTTTATTGGCCACTGAAGATGAGAAGGGTGTTGCTTTGGTTGCAGGTGTTACCAAAGATCTTGTCGGCCAGATTAAAGCCGGCGATCTGATGAAAGATGCAGCGGGAAAACTGGGAGGAAAAGGCGGTGGTCGTCCAGATTCTGCTCAAGGCGGTGGAACAGATACTGCTGCGCTACCGGGCGTTCTTGATGGTTTACCAGCCTGGGTAGAAGCCCAGTTGTAATTTTTCAGGTACACATAGCTCATTTAGTTCTTAAATGGGCTTTCCTCATATCTTTCTGATATATTCAGAATAAATTCAAGCCTGATTCTAATTAAATACAAGAAAAACAGGCCATTACGGTTCCAATTTGGCGGCATTTATTGTTTAATCGCGGCCTTCAAGAATCCAGTAACAAATAATTAAGATCATCTGACATGAGTTTAATAGTTCAGAAATTTGGTGGTACATCTGTTGGCACAATCGAGCGTATTGAAGCCGTTGCTGACAAGGTAGCATCCTACCGCGATCAAGGACACTCTGTTGTCGTTGTTGTTTCTGCCATGAGCGGTGAAACCAATCGCCTGATTGCACTTGCGGGTGAAATTCAGGAGCATCCAACTGCCAGAGAGATGGATGTATTGGTATCAACCGGTGAAATGGTAACCTCGGCCTTATTAAGTATGGCTCTGCACAAGCGTGGTTATGGTGCAAAGTCATACAATGGTGGTCAGGTAAAAATTCTTACTGATAATTCGCATACCAAGGCTCGCATCAAGGAAATTGACGATAAAAAAATTCATAGCGATCTGAATGATGGCAGTGTTGTTGTTGTTGCCGGTTTTCAGGGTGTTGATGAAGAGGGTAATATCACTACCTTAGGTCGTGGTGGTTCAGATACCACTGCTGTTGCATTAGCGGCTGCATTAAAAGCAGATGAATGCCAGATTTATACCGATGTAGACGGAGTCTATACCACTGACCCCCGTGTTGTTGACGATGCTCGTCGCCTTGATCGTATTACCTTTGAAGAAATGCTTGAAATGGCTAGTCTGGGTTCAAAAATATTGCAGATTCGCTCAGTAGAGTTTGCTGGTAAATATCAGGTACCTCTTAGAGTGCTATCCAGCTTTGAAGATGGCCCAGGTAC
>CBDUPD010000484.1:0-2698 GCA_965368985.1 uncultured Spongiibacteraceae bacterium
TTAATATCGTTGCCGAGCCGGCGGGTGCTAATTGCCCGGTGGGTGGCCAACAAATTCAGAATGGGCTTGATTCCGATAATAATGGCGTATTGGAAGAGACAGAAGTACTGCAGACCAGTTATGTGTGTAGTGGTCAAGCCGTTATTGCCAATATGAGTGATGAAGCTGCCGGCGCTAATTGTCCTGATGGCGGCAAGCGTATTGATAGCGGTGTCGATAATAATAGCGACGGTATACTTGATACTGATGAGATATCTGTAACCAGCTATGTTTGTAACGGTTTAACCGGTCCGGCAGGGCCTAATGGTATTAATAGCCTGGTGAATGTTACTGATGAGCCTGCAGGAGCAAATTGTGCAGCCGGTGGTTACAAGATTGACGGTGGAGTTGATGATAATGGTAACGGTCAGTTAGAGGTTGGGGAAGTTGACTCAACGAATTATCTCTGTAACGGTGAGCAGGGTACAGCAGGTGCCGGTGGAGCTGCAGGTGCTGATGGGGCAACGGGCGCTGATGGTAGCAGTAGTTTGTTATTAGTGAATTTTGAGCCTGAAGGTGCAGATTGTGCTTTGGGTGGCCACCGAATTGATAGCGGTATTGATGATAATAACAATAGTATTCTTGATGGCGGTGAAGTTGATCGTACCTCTTTTCTGTGTAATGACTACCCAACAGAAACCCCTCTGAATGATACCGGCATACTGCTTTCGAGTGTTACCGATGAGTTTGGTGGTTATGAATTTCCGGGAGATTGTTCAAATGGTTTTTACGGCTCTCTATATTACAATCAGGATTGTGCAACCGGCTGGGATGATAAGGCTGCCAATGGCGGATTGTACAAAATTGGCTCAGGCGATGGCGGTTTCGATTTTACACAATACACGGTAATAACAGACATTTGTGTGAAAGATAACTGGACAGGCCTTGATTGGGAATGGAAAAAAACTGCTGGTATAGATTATCGGTCTAACGATGTAGATGTAACACTTGATCAGGCAAAAGCATCTATTGTGCAAATGAATGCAGATGCTGTTTGTGGATTTACTGATTGGCGTCTCCCATCCTTAAAAGAGTTGCAGGGTATTGTTGATTATAATGATACAGCCACAGCTACTGTTGCTATTGATACGGGAATTTTTGATAATGCAACAACTGATTTATACTGGACTTCTAATCTGCGTGGCAACATAGTTCCACTGTCAGCTTTTGCTGTCAGTTTTGAAACAGGTGAAGTAAGCTCGGTTGATGTTACATCAACGACGCTACGTTATAGGGCAGTAAGGGGGGGTAAGTTGTGATGTTTCATCCCCAATTTCTTTCTACGATAAAGTTGACAGCTTTAGGTATGTTTTTAGCATACCCATTAGCCATTTTTGCAGCCTGCGATAATACTGTTGCACACACAACGCCGTCTGAAAGTTTTACTAATAATCGTGATGGCACCATTACTGATGATACTACCGGATTAATGTGGACTCTTTGCATATACCCACAGACTGGAGTTGATTGTACGTTAGCTACTGCATGGGTGGGTACCTGGGATAATGCATTGCAGGAGCTTGATTCAACAATCAATTATGCTCCGGGATATATGGGTTATACGGATTGGCGTGTACCCAATGTAAAAGAGCTGGCTTCTATTCTGGAGACGCAGTGTACATCTCCGGCATTAAACACTGATATATTTCCTTTAGCGAGTGCAGGTACAGCGCAAGTGTGGAGTTCATCGCCAGATATGGCTGATGCTCAAAATGTCTGGGTGGTTGATTTTTTCGCTAATGGTGGAGTCTCTTCTGTTGATAGAACGTTAGGTAGTTTGCATCTGCGTCTAGTAAGAGATGACAATTCGGGTTATACACCACCTCCTTATTAGTTATATATAAAGTTTATTGAGAATAAATCGATGATGATCTGTAAGCTGAAAAAACAAGTGCTTGATATAAGACACCTGGTTCTGGTTGTCTCGTTAGCTTTCCCTCTGGTGGCCTCTGCTATGTGTGACAATTCTGTTGCAGAGTCAGCACCGGCAACGCATTTTACCAACCATCGTGATGGCACTGTTACTGATGAAACAACCGGTTTAATGTGGTCTCTTTGTTTGTATGGTCAAGGTGGCAGCGATTGCACGGGTGCTGCAGAATGGACGGGTGATTGGGGAAGTGCGCTTCAGGAACTGGATGATGGGATTAACTATGGGTATCTGGGCTATAGCGATTGGAGATTGCCCAATGTAAAAGAGCTTGCTTCAATTCTTGAGTCGCAGTGCACAAATCCGGCGCTTAATCCTGGCGTATTTCCTTCTGCAGGAGCGGGAGCAACAGAGGTATGGACATCATCGCCTGACATGGTGAATGCTCAGAACATATGGGTAGTTGGTTTTAATACTAATGGAGATATCTCAATAGCTGATAGAACATTGTCTAAACCTGTTCGTATAGTCAGGGATGCTGATGCGTCTTCTGGGGCTGCCATACCTTGCTGTGCAATTATAGGCAAATCTGAATAGCTTGTTGCAGACTGTAGGTCTGAGTCTGTTATTGAATGAGCCGCTCAAGTGTAGTGTTTAAATATTGTCTACCCAAAGGTGTCGCTTTTATTTCAGAAGTAATTTCAATCAATCCTTCTTTTATTAGTGGCTTACATAATGAGATTAGGCGTTGTTCATTTTCGTTGGTATAACCTAAGAATTTCTCCAGTG
>CBDUPD010000485.1:0-2697 GCA_965368985.1 uncultured Spongiibacteraceae bacterium
AGGTCTCAAATTTACACCGATTGTTTTAAGCAACAAGAAAATCAATATCAAATTAAGCACTGAAGTTTCAGCTATCGATAGCAGCGCTGGCTTTGTTGTACCTCTATTCCTGACTCGTCGAGCTAGCACCACTATCGAAATGGCCGACGGACAAGGCTTTGTTATTGCAGGTCTTATGCAAAGCGATATGAATAATGCCATTAGCCAGTTACCCGGACTGGGAAATATCCCTATTCTTGGCGCTCTATTCAGAAGCACTAACTATCAACGCGAAGAAACAGAATTGGTTGTTGTAGTAACCCCTCGACTGGTTGGACCAACCAACCCGGCAAACCTCAGGCTGCCTACAGACAATGTAGTTCCGCCTACATGGTTAGACCAATATCTGTTAGGCACTCTGGAACACCCCAGACTCTTCCACTCCAGTGGAAGAATAAATAAAGAAAACCGCTCTACCCAAATGGGGCTTGAAGGGCGTTATGGTCATCAGCTTGAAGAAGATGAAAAAGAAGGGGAAAAGAACGATGAAAACTAAAATACTGTTTATATCAGCTATTATTTTTATCACATTATCAACCAGTTGTGCACGTATGACAATGCGACATGATTTAGGTGATGACAACGTTGCTAACATCAATGTACAAACCCAAAACCTTGAAGCAGGTAAAGCGCCCGTTCAACAAACGCTTGTTGGTCAAAAAGCACAACATGTTATAGATGGCTATCATTCTCAAAAAGAAAAGGTTAAGGATGAAAACCTGGTTGATACTGCTAGCAACAACAATAGCAACTAGAGGCTTATTTTCTCATGCTAAAGGCAAAGCAGCATGCGCGTGGCGGATTTCTTGTACTGGCAGCATTGACAATCGTCGTGCTTATTGGTGTTGCCGGTCTTGCGCTTGATATCGGTCGTGTTCTGGTATTACGTACTGAAATGCAAAACGCTGTTGATGCAGCCGCACTTGCTGCTGCCGCTGAACTTGATAACCGTGATGATGCTCAGGCCAGGGCTATGGATGCCGCAAGAAACACAATCATACATAGCTCTCACTTTGCACGGGTAAGCTCGCTACTTGGTGATGATGGTTTACCTGATGAAGCGTTTACCTTCTTTTGTGTTATCGGCTCACCACAAGATGTTGACTCAAATGAATCTGGCTTTGTTGACTTCTGCTCTGGCAGCGAAGCCCCCGGGGAGCCTGAAAAATTTCTCGCCGCTTCAGACAGTGATTCACATTATGTGCGCATAACCCTTAGCGAGGCCATTAGTGGCAATAGTAATCAATTTACAGCTGATTTACTGTTTCTTCCTATTCTTCAATTAATCGATGATTCTGACGGCCCGTTAGAGCCTCTGGAAGCCATATCTTTATCCGCTGTTGCTCTTGCAGGACGTAGCTTCTATTCATGCAAATACCCACCTATGGCACTTTGCGATCCATTTGAAGGAGGAGGCTCACACTTCAGGGATTCTATGCCAATAGGTGGACATATCGAACTTAAGCAACAAGGTGCAAATCAGTGGGCAAGTGGCAATTTCGGCTTTTTACAAGCCCTGAACGCTGCTAATGATTCTATTTGTGAAACAGGCCCTGGTGCAGACAAAATTGCCTGCTATCTGGCAGATGAAAAAAATGTTGGCTGTACACCGTCGATAGTAACCACTGAACCCGGCGGTATGACACAAAAGGTGAAATCAGCCCTCAATACAAGACTGGATATCTATGAGCCACCATCACCATTTAATCAATCTGATGCACCATCCAACTTTCCACCGGCAGAAAGTGTCTCTCAATACACACTGGACCAGACAACCTCCTTGACCGACCCAAGATTTGGTATGGGTGATTGGGATTTTGATGCATACAAACAACTGTTAATTGATGCCGGAATTTCTACTGGCTCAATGCCAGCTACCTGGAATAATGCCAACCCTCCTAAACGCTGGGATGTTTATCAATGGGAAACATCTTCTACGGGTACTGTTTATACAGTACCTACGCATACACCTGCCGATTACGAACGCAGATTTTTACGCGTAGCCGTATTAAGTTGCAATGCACTGGGGCTAACCGGGGGTAAATCAACTGCGCCGGTATTTGGTCATGATGGTTTTGCAAAAATGTTTCTTTTCAAACAAGCAGAAGGTCCTCCTAACGCCAAAATATGGGCTGAATATATAGGCTGGGGAGATGAAGATGATGCGGATTATCATGTGGATATACAGCTCTATGAATAAAGCTAAATATCAACAAGGCACCGCCATGGTAGAACTTGCTATCATTTTGCCCCTGTTATTTACCCTGTTTTTTGGCATAACCGAATTAGGCAGAGCGTTATACCAACAGAATATTCTGGCAAAAACAGTAGGAAGTACTACCCGAATGCTTACACGAACCTACAACGCGATTGATACAGATGACTGCTCAACCATTGACCCCGAATGGTCAACTGCGACGGGCTATGCAGAAAACCTTTTAAAATATGGTGACATTGACGGGGGTGATGAACTGTTACTTAACGGCCTTGAACTTGTTTCAATTAATATAGCAACAAAAGACCTTGCTGGTTTTAGTAAATCAGTTTGCACCATAACTGTGTCCGCAAGATCAGAATTTCTACCGATAGTAGCTGACACCCTGTTTGGCTTCCCGACTATCGATCTCACTTCTGAAGCAGAGGAGCGATATATCGGTG
>CBDUPD010000486.1:0-2692 GCA_965368985.1 uncultured Spongiibacteraceae bacterium
AACAATAAGGATTATAGAAGCCACAATATTTCTGATAGTCACATCTATCAGATAAGCCAATATTCGGGGGACAGGGCCTGCCAGTTGTAAATGCAGGTCTATGCCTTCAGGAGTTTCAACCTGATAACAGGTATCGAGTAACGTCATAAACTATTTTGAATCGTCCGTAATAAGATGAAATTATACTTTTAAACCAAAAACAAATCCATTGCATCCTTCAGTAACTCCATTCTGGTTCTGGGTGGTTTTTTACATTTATGACACACATGCGTATGATGCAAACTGCATCCCGGGGTAGACACCTCTGGCCACTTACCCCAAATTATTCATGAAAATAGGTTGTTCTTATGTCTCTATTAATCGGCGACAAACTGGTTGTTTCTATTCACTACAAATTAACCAATGCTGAAGGTAAAGTTCTCGACAGCTCTGAAGGTACAGATCCACTTAATTACCTTCACGGCGCTGGCAATATCATTCCCGGTCTGGAAAATGCCCTTGTTGGAAAAGTAAAAGGCGATTCTCTGGAAGTAACCATTCAACCTGAAGAAGCCTATGGCCTGCCGGTTCCTGAACTGGTACAAAAAGTACCCATGGAAATGTTTCAAGGTGTAGAAAAAATAGATATTGGTATGGTTTTCCAAACCCAGACACCTGAAGGCCAGGCAATGATGGTAACTGTTACTGCTATTGAAGGCGACGAAGTCACTATCGATGGTAACCACCCACTGGCAGGCGAGACCTTAACGTTTAATGTAACTGTTGATGACATACGCGATGCCACCGAAGAAGAAGTTCAACATGGCCATGTACATGAACCCGGGCACTCTCACTAGTTATTGATTCTGATATTATCAAAGGCTACAAAATGTAGCCTTTTTTATATATTGGATTTTAATCAGGTAGCAGAGTAGAATTTATTTTTTCCGTCACCCCTCGACTATATTTTGGGTGACAGGGTTTACAACCCCGGATCAATTCAATTTCTTATCTCGAGATAACAATGGCATCACTACAAGAGCAACTACTCAAAGCCGGACTGGTTGACGAAAAAAAGGCCAAAAAAGCCAATAAAGAAAAACGTAAACAAGCCAAGGTTGAGCGTAAAAGTAAAGAACAAACCGTTGATGAAACCAAAGCGTCTGTTCAACAGGCTCGGGCAGAAAAAGCTGAACGCGACCGCGAACTTAACCGTCAACGTGAAGAAGAAGCCAATCAAAAAGCCATTGCCGCCCAGATTAAACAATTAATTCAAATGAACAAAATAAAAAAAGACCATGGTGAAATTGGCTATAATTTTGTTGATGACAATAAAATCAAGAAACTCTACATTACCGATGCACTACAAAACCAGTTAAGCATGGGCCGACTGGCTATTGTCAAATTATTGGAAAAAAACGACGTAATATACGAAATAGTGCCGACTGCCGTAGCAGAAAAAATTGCCATGCGCGACGAGCAAAGCGTTGTACTTATCAATGAGAAAACCAGTGCTGAAATCGATGAAGATGATCCATATGCTGAATACCAGATTCCTGATGATTTAATGTGGTAATAACCACGCGGGACTGACGACTACCGAATAGTTGGTTGATAAAAGCTAACAATGTTATTCTTGAGCTAATTCACCTAGACCCAGAATAATCATGACTGAACAGACACACCCCTCAACACAACACACCACTACATTTTGTCGCATATGTGAAGCCCAGTGTGGCTTAAAGGTTGAAGTTGATACTGCCAATCAACGAATACTCGAAGTTCTACCTGATGAAGAACACGTAGTGAGCAAAGGTTATGCCTGTATAAAAGGGCTGACTTTTGAAGATTTTCGAACATCTCCCGATCGCCTTACCCAGCCACTGAAACGTATCAACAGTAAAGATGAACCCCCTGAATTTGAACCTGTTAGCTGGCAACAGGCATTTGAAGAAATTGGTCAAAAGATAAAACAACTGCGTAAAGATCATGGCGATGAAAGCTCCAGCCTCTACTTTGGCAACCCTATTGCCTTTAGCCTACTCTACCCTATTCTCATCAATGGTTTTGTGCGCGGGCTAAACACCAGCAAATTCTTTAATACAGGCACACTCGATTGTAATAACAAGTTTGTTGTGGCTGACGGCATGTATGGTTCAGCTTTTGCACTTACCTACCCTGATATAGATCGCAACCAGTTCTTGATTATCATGGGTGGCAACCCGGCCATTTCAAAAATGAGCTTTATCAACCTGCCACATCCCATGAAGCGCATTAAAAACATTATTGAACGTGGTGGCCGCGTTATACACATCAACCCACGCCGCACTGAAAGTGCTATTCAGGCTGGCGAACATGCTTTTATTCGCCCTGATACCGATGTATTTTTTCTTCTCTCATTTCTTCAAGAAATCATACAACGCGATAAAAATGGTGAATCCTGTATAAAGCACGAGATTATCAAACAACATATGACAGGCTTTGATCAACTCGAAGCCATAGCGGAACCATGGACACCCGAAAGAACTGAAGAAGTCACACAAATACCCGCTGACACATTACGTGAATGGGTAACTGACTATCTTAATGCTGATGGTGCAGCACTGTATCTATCCACCGGTGTTAATCAGGGAACCAATGGCGTACTGGCTTTTTGGATACAGGAAGTCATTAATGCCATAACAGGAAATCTTGACCGTCTGGGTGGTGTACA
>CBDUPD010000487.1:0-2690 GCA_965368985.1 uncultured Spongiibacteraceae bacterium
CGCCTTTTAATATGTATAAATTTCGTTCCATGCCGGTAGATATTGAATCAGAATCAGGTGCTGTATGGGCTAAAGGTGGAGAAAATCGGGCTACGCATTTTGGCAGTTTTTTGCGTAAAACCAGCCTTGATGAACTTCCCCAGTTCTGGAATGTATTAAAAGGGGATATGTCGATTGTTGGACCAAGGCCTGAAAGGCCGGTATTTGTCGATAAGTTTAAACAAGAAATTCCCGGCTATATGCAAAAACATATGGTGAAGGCTGGCATCACCGGTTGGGCACAGATCAATGGGTGGCGAGGGGATACTGATCTTTCCAAACGTATTGAATATGATCTTTTCTATATTGAAAACTGGTCTATCTGGTTTGACCTGAAAATTATTTTTTTAACGATTTTCAAAGGTTTTATCAACGATAATGCCTACTAGGTTTACTGAGGCACTCTCGCTTTCATTTCTTCGTAAGCAGCAAGATCTATATGAATAAACAGGCCTTCTGCCGTTGCAGTCAATACATCGCCAGCCCATATCTCGCCGACCAACACATTTTTTCGACCCTGCACACTTTTTACCCGGCCCACCAGTTTCAGGTCAGTATTTAACGGTGTGGGTTTGATATAACGAATCTTTAATGTACCGGTAACGCCGGGCTGATGGGTAATTTTTTGTGCCACGCCTAAAAACTGATCGAGTATTGCTGCTACAAAGCCCCCATGTACCGAATTAGGAGGCCCTTCATATTGCCAGCCCATATTCACACGACCATAAGCCACGTCTTCTTCTTCATCAATCCATAACTTCATCGGTGCCGCGATAGGATTTGACTCACCATCCATCGGGTTCAGCTCATATCCCAAACTGGCCATCGAGCCGTGTTTGCCACCTTCAACATCCAGATAGGCAGTACGGCCTAATATTTTGGGAGCTTCTCGCATTTTGCCTGAAAGGCCGGTTAACTGATCAGCAATATCATTCAATGTAGCCGCATCACTGGTGCAGGTCACCAGATCATTAATCATGGTTCTCAGAGCATTGGCCACACGACGCTTTGCCTGCCAGTCAGCGTCAATAGGATCTTTAACTTCAGGCGAATAAAACGGGTTATGAATATCGTGTTTTGTGGTATCTACTTTTGAGTCGCTCATTGACTTCCAACCGCTTGGGACTGTTACCGTTTTATAACGCTTAATAATCGAATAAGGCAGCTTTTTTGTTTATTTTAATGAAAAAATGCCAAAGGTTTACCGCATGCTCTGAATAAGAGGTCCGGTATCGGGTTTGATACCTCGCCAAAGCCGGAATGACTCGGCAGCTTGTTCAACCAACATACCCAGACCATCGGCTAGCTGTAAACAACCATTATCTTTTGCCCACTGGAGGAAAGGGGTGAGCTCTGCCGCATACATCATGTCATAACAAGCCGTTTCAGTACCAACAGCAGCATCTGGCACTGGCGGTAAATCGCCGACCAGACTTGCTGATGTGCCGTTAATAATAATATCAAATGGTTGTTGAGGTATCTGGTCAAACCCTGTTGCCCGAATATCACCTTGTCTTGAAAAAGCCTGCGCCAGGTTTTCAGCCTTTTCTTTGGTACGATTGGCAATAACAATCCGTTGAGGATGGGTATCCAGTACCGGGCCCAATACGCCACGTACAGCGCCACCTGCACCAAGAATCAGTATGCTTTTACCTGCCAGTTGCCAGCCATGATTTTCAATCATATCGGTCACCATGCCAATGCCATCGGTATTATCGCCAGTAATCTTACCATCACCATCAACAATCAGGGTATTTACCGCGCCGGCCTGTCGGGCACGTTTGCTTAGCTTATCAGCTAATTTATAAGCTTCTTGCTTGAAAGGTACAGTAATATTCAAGCCTTTACCTTCTGCAGCAACAAACTGTTTTACCGCAGCCTCAAAACCATTCAGTTCAACCAACTGTTTGTCATAATTCATATCCTGCCCGGTACTGGCCGCAAATTGTCGGTGAATATCAGGCGATTTACTATGTGCTATCGGGTTGCCAAAAACGGCATATTTATCGGTCATTGATTTACCCTGCGCTTAACCAGTCTTTGGGTTCTGTTAATACATCATACAGCTTCGACTCTATACTGCCAGCTTCAGGCTGCCACATATAATCCCACTTCACGATGGGTGGCATCGACATTAAAATTGACTCGGTGCGCCCACCACTTTGTAAGCCAAAAAGTGTGCCACGATCAAATACCAGATTAAATTCTACATATCGGCCTCTACGGTGAAGCTGAAAATCACGTTGATGTTCTGTCCATGGCAATGATTTTCTTTTTGAAACAATAGGCAGGTAGGCCTTGATAAAACTGTTACCCACCGATTGCATAAAATCAAAGTTTTTTTCAAAACCCCATTCATTGAGATCATCAAAAAACAGCCCCCCTATGCCGCGGGCTTCGTTTCGATGTTTTAAATAGAAATAATCATCACACCAGTTTTTATATTTAATATAAACATCTTCACCAAACGGCTCACAGGCTTGTGAAGCGTTAAGGTGCCAAAATACGGCATCTTCTTCATAGAGATAATAGGGCGTTAAATCATAGCCTCCACCAAACCACCAGACAGGATCTTCACCTTCTTTTTCAGCCACAAAGAAAAGAACATTGGCATGAGAGGTGGGTATGTGCGGGTTTTCAGGATGTAAAAC
>CBDUPD010000488.1:0-2690 GCA_965368985.1 uncultured Spongiibacteraceae bacterium
CACTTATTAATCCAGCGTCATGCTCTGATTATGCATCAAAGGCCCGATAAGCGCCCAGGACTTTTAAAAGAGAAAATTAACAAAGCAGGTGATACCGTTTTTGTCTCGCCGGAGCATGTGGAAGGAACCTTGGCTCAGGCATTTCCACTTTATCAGGCATTGCCCGAAGGATTGCCTCGTGCAATCTTTATGCAGTTTCTGATCTCAGAGTGCCATCCCTTTGATGATGGCAATGGCCGGTTGGCGCGTATTATGATGAATGCTGAGCTTGTTTCAGTTGATCAGCATAAACTCATTGTACCCACTGTACATCGTGATAGTTACCTGAATGGTCTTAGGCAAGCAACGAGAAGTCAGAAGTTTAGGGCTATGACAAAGGTATTTGCCAATCTACAAGCTTACACTGCATCAATCGACTGGATAGACTATGGTGAGGCGCGTGACACTTTGGAGTCTCATTGTGCTCATAAATTACCAGATGAAGGTGTGGCCATATTTAATAAGCAGCTAACCAAGTTTAAGATTGATTTACCTGTTCTATAGACTGGTTCTCGTAATAGGTAGAGTAAACTTTTCCTCCATATTCCATATAAACCTCTCATTTCTTTTTTACTAAAATCGTTACAAACTTGCCTCGAAATTTCTCATAGGTACGATTTCATGAAAGTTTTAATATGCGGGGGACTGAAAAAAGCAGGGGTCAATACTTGTTACTGAATAGCAACTTTTAAGAATGTTTTTGTGATCAGCATTACTCTTAAGATCTCAAACGACGTTAATTACTAATTTTGAGATAATATTTTTTGTTAGATTATTCAATAGATTAGATTGCAGTAGATTGGTGTATTAACATTATTTGGAAGGGGCGCCCTCCGGAGGCGACAAATGTTTGGTCTTCCACTCACTTGAAGCTGTCCTTTAAAAAGCTGTTCGCTCCGGCCACCCGGCGGGCCATAAATAAAAAATCCCCAAAAATAACCCCATTGCCCTCTTTTAACGTTCCCAGGTTTCGCTCAATGATTTTTATCACTATAATGCACGCCACTTTATAAATTGAACAAGAGGGTTACAGCATGAAGTTTGCTGCTATTTCGAAATGGGCTTTAATAATGACACTGTCAGGCCTGTTTTCTGTACAGGGTTTTGCAATGTCTGATGAAGAGAAGCAGGCTATTTCTGATCGTATCCAGCCTGTTGGCGTGGTTTGTGTTGAAGGTGGTGAAGGTTGCGGTGATGCGCCAGTAGCTGCTACTCCGGAGCCGGTCGCTGCTCCGGTTGCAAGTGCCGCTAAATCAGGTGAAGAAGTTTACAATGCCAAATGTTCTGCATGCCACGCTTCGGGTGCTGCTGGAGCTCCAATATTGGGTAATAAAGACCAGTGGACTAAGCGTATCGCTGCAGGTAATGACGCTCTTTACGATCATGCGATAAAAGGTTTTAACGCCATGCCAGCAAAAGGTATGTGTATGGATTGCTCTGATGATGAGATTAAAGCGACAGTCGATTATATGGTTAGCAAAAGTCAATAAATGCTTATTTATTAAGAACCGGCTTTTTAGCCGGTTTTTTTATGCCTTGAAAAAAGGGGGCAGATCTATTTTATTAATGTCATCTCGAGCGCAGCCGAGAGATCTTGATTTAGTTTTCTGATGAGGCTGCGCTCATATACGGGATGACGCATGTGAATCAAAAATCTTCAAACAGGCTTTTAAGCCCGGCTATGGTTTCATCCCTTACTTTCTCTCTCATCTCGGGCGTGGTGTCACTGTGTCCTTCCCAGTAGAGGTCCTCAGTAGGTAGTTCATCGAGAAAGCGGCTGTGAGAGGTATCAATTACTTCACCAAACTGACGGCGTTTGCCGGCATAACTGAGTGTCAGGTTCTCTCTTGCGCGAGTGATGCCGACATAGGCTAACCGTCTCTCTTCTTCAATATTGTCTTCTTCGATGCTTACCCGATGTGGTAGCAGCTCTTCTTCCATGCCGATAATAAACACATTGGGGTACTCAAGACCTTTTGAGGCGTGGAGCGTCAGCATCTGAATGCCATCGTTCTCTTCATCGTCTTCTTGCTGTTCCATCATGTCACGTAGAATCAGACGATTAACAGCGTCTTTGATAGTGGCTTCATCATTTTCTTCCAATTCACGTTCCAGCGTTGACTGCAGGTTATCAATCAGAAACCAGACATTTTGCATGCGTTTTTCTGCGGCTGGCGTACTGCTGCTGTTTTGATGTAACCAGGCTTCATAGCCAATGTCTTCAACCATTTCGCGGATAGCATTAATCGGGTTGCCTTCTTCGCAAAGTCGCATCAGGTTTTGTATCCAGTGATAAAATTCTTTCAGGCGATCAACAGCCGATTGCCCCAGTTGATTGGAGAGACCTGCTTCAGCAATACAATCAAACAGGCTACCTTCCCTGTTTTGTGCGTAAGAAGAGAGTGCCTGCAGGGTGCTTGTGCCTATTTTTCTACGAGGTACATTGATAATGCGTAAAAAGGCATTATCATCAGTCGGATTGGCCAATAAGCGTAAGTAAGCCATGATATCCTTAACTTCACTGCGTGAGAAAAAAGAAGTGCCGCCGCTGATTTGATAGGGTAGATTTTCCTGTTGCAGGGTCATTTCCATCACGCGCGATTGATGGTTTCCCGATAAAGAATGGCATAGTCATGATAGTTGGTGTTGTT
>CBDUPD010000489.1:0-2689 GCA_965368985.1 uncultured Spongiibacteraceae bacterium
GCCTATTACAAGGTGTTGAATAATATGCTGTCGGTTTTTGATTTGGAAAAACTTTATATACCTCCTCAGCTTGATGAAAACCAGGGTTTGTATGGGAACCAGATACTTAATGAGCAAGATGTACTAAAAAATCTGGCTCTTAAAAATCCTGAAGATTCTCATCTGTTAGATATGGGGTGTGGTAGAGGTAGAATATCGCATCACTTTGCGACAATGACTGGTGGTCAGGTTTCAGGTTATAACATTGATACTGATCAGCTTGAAAGTGCCGATGACTGGGCCAAAGAATGTAATATGACCGATCGTTTACATTTCAAATTTGGTAATCATCACGAGCCGCTTGATTATGATTCTGAGTCATTTGATGGATGCTTTTCATTTCAGGCAGTATGGCCTTTCTTCAAGAAAGATGAACTGGATGCCCATGCAAAAGAGATGTTCCGTGTATTGAAGCCCGGTGCTCGATACGCTTGTTCTGAATACTTGTTGACGCCTCATTTTGACTGGAATAATGAAGAACATGTGACGCTTCATAAGTCATTCTTGCCAACGTTGGCGGCAACCCAATCAATGTATCCGGCTGATGTTTGCGCTGCTTTGGAAAGAGCCGGTTTTAATATTATCTTGTCAGCACCTTCGAAAAGTGAAGCCTGGCCGATATGTGAGCAAAAGCGTGATTTGATCCATATGGCACGAAAAGCTATCAGGGCTCTTGAAAAGATGCGCATTATGCCTGCATGGGTAGAGGAATCGCTAGACCTTCTTCAAACAGGTGGTGAGTCATGGACCACTGCTGAAAAAGGTAAAATTGCTGATTTAAACTGGAGAATCGTTGCGGAAAAACCAGCAGCCAAACCAAAAGCCAAGGCTAAACCAAAAGCCAAGGCCAAGGTTGAGTCTGAGTAATTGTATAAATCACATATGATCTGACCCTTATTAAATATATCGGGTCTAAAAATATAAAGGGGTCACTATGACTCCTTTTTATCAAATGATTATAAGAATCGTTAGTATCTAATAAAAGAGGGTAGTTAACTTGAGTAAGTCATTATGGTCCGGGAACAGGCCAAAAACTGATGCGGAGGCGAAGGGGCGTTTATGTGAGGCTGCTCTTGACTGTGTTAAACGTAATGGCTTTGATAAAACAACCATGAGTGATATAGCCCGAGAGGCAGGTGTTGCTCGACCAACACTGTATAAACATTTTAAAAGTAAAACAGAAATATTTTTTGCATCAATAGATTCAGTAGCATTCACATTTGCCGAGTCGGTTGTAGATCATGCAAAAAAGTTTGCAACGATTGAAGATCGTATTATAGAAACCATTATTTTTGTTGTAACAGAGTTACCTAAACATCAATATCTTTCATTAGTATTGGAGAATGAATGCGCGACAGTATTAAGAGCCAGAGCCTTTTCTGACGATGAAACTCTGGTATTTTCACAAATGACAGCAGGCCCGCTTATTGAAATTCGACCAGACCTTGCAGACCAGGGAGTGGAAATTTCAGAAATTATGTCGCGATTTTCTATTTCTGTTATTTTATTTCCAGGAAAATATTCAAGTGATCACGAAGGACTACGCCGGTTGATTAGAAAGCGGATATTGCCGGGTCTAATCTGAAAACACCTGTAATTAATATTTTATAGATCGAGGAAGGTATGAAAGTTCTTGTTACAGGTGGTACCGGCTTTGTCGGCTCGCATACAGCGAAAGCACTCAAAAAAGCCGGGCATCAGGTTCGCTTGCTGGTTCGATCAGAGAGTAAGGCCAAGTCTGTATTCGAGAGCCTTGGTGTTGAAGTCGATGAGATTATTGTAGGTGATATTACTGATAAAGCTGCTGTTGCCATTGCAGTTGAAGGCTGTGATGCAGTGATTCATTCAGCGGCAATGGTATCAACAGCTGCAAAAGATGCTGCCCAGGTGTATGAAACAAACGTTGGTGGTACTAAAGCTGTTATTGATTGCAGTATGGCAGCAGGGGTTAAAAAAATTATCTATGTATCCAGTGTTAGTGCACTATTTAATGTAAACGATACAGTAATGAATGAAAATACACCTGTATGTACTGCACAAAACCCTTACGGCCGTACCAAGGTCGATTGCGAAAACTATGTTCGTGACCTTCAATCAAAAGGTGCACCTATCGTTATTACTTACCCAACAGGTGTTGTTGGTACGCAAGACCCAGGCTTATCTGAGCCTCACTTCGGTATTAAAATGTTTGTTGGCCAGTTTACCTTTACCAGTAGCACGGGTATGCAGTTTGTAAATGTAAAAGATATTGCGATAGCGCATGTAGCTATTCTTGAGCGTATAGATGGGCCAGATCGTTTTATGTTAGGTGGCCACTTCTATAGCTGGAATGAATTGCTTGAAGTGACACAAAAAGTGACGGGTAGAAAATTATTATATGTGCATATACCGGGCAAGGTTCTCAGGTTTCTTGGCAAGTGTGCTGATGTTGTTATTAAGCTAACAGGTGTAGAATTCCCTTTCACTGGAGAAGGCATGACGTATGCTTCTCAATGGGTATATGCTGATAGTAGCAAGATTGAAAAAGAGCTGGGAATCGAATTCACTTGTCGTGAAGAGACATTGGCTGAGGTTATTCGTTGGCTCTATAAAACTAACCATTTAAGTGCAAAAAAAGCAGGTAAGTTAGCTCATTAGCTGATTAACTAGG
>CBDUPD010000490.1:0-2689 GCA_965368985.1 uncultured Spongiibacteraceae bacterium
CAAAAGCATCAAGTACACCAAGCCCTACAAGACCGGGATTTAAAACAACTTTTGCCGCCTTGAAAGCCAGGGCTTTTTCTTTGCCAAATACAGGGCCCAGATAAACAGCCCATGGGTGTTGTTTGGTAAATTCTTCCACAAGGGTTTTGTCAGGGCCCGAGCCAATAAATATAAAATAGAAATCAGGTCGTGATTTTTTTATAAGCAGCAAAGACTCAAGAAGAAACGGGATAAGCTTCTCTTTATACATCGACCCACAGTAAAGGCCAATAGTTGCCTTTTCAGGTATGTTCCGTTCATTCTTAAAGTTTTCAACATCAGAAGCATTGAGATCTTTTATGGATTTAATAAATTCACTGACATCAATGCTGTTTTCGACATTAGTGATATGGGATTCATCATATCCACATTGAGTAATATAGTTTTTTGATTCTGCCGTATAGGCAAACCACCAATCCGGGGTAGTAATAATATGTTTTTTGAACTTCTCGCTTAGTGTTTCTTGTGGGGACTGAAAGTTTCTACCATGCCCCCAAAAAGCAATTTTCTTGAGCCTGAAAAAAGATAACAAGATTAACAGGTAATTGATAAGGTGTTTGTTTGCCTGTTCTACAATGATTAAATCGGCCTTAATAATTTCAGGCATACAGTGTTGATAAACCAGTTTGCCTTTGACGAGTTTAAGTGATCGAACCGGTTTTCCATAAGAGGCTGGTAATTCAACGTTATCTTCTTTTTTGATGTGTTGACCGGTCGGTTTACTGTAAGCAACTGTTAGATTAATGCCATGATGAAGCAGAATGTGGTGTAAATTCTCGTAGAAAGGCAGGCGATATTGTTTCATCACTTCCTGAATTATGAGTACATTCTTTTTATTTGTCATAATTAAGTATTAGGGAAGCTCTGAATAATTAGAATAGTTTTTCTGTGACAAGGAAGCACCGCGCGGAGAACCACAGTTTACTTGGCGTAAATGAGGATTCGAGCACGGAGCTGACGCAGTCACAGGGAAAATAGGCCATTATTCAGAGGTTCCTTAGCTGTTTTTGAAAGTGTTCAATATTATGTTCTTCGGCAAAAGCCTTTCTTTTTTCTTCATCCAGTTGATGGTTTTCATCAATAAGTCGGGTAAGAGTTCTGGCAACATCTTCCGGATCGTTAATGTTTGCCGTAAGCCCAAGATCAAACTCTTCTGTAAGCTTGCCTATGAGGCCTTCCTTGCAGCCTAAAACAACTCTGTTGCAAGCAGCAGATTTTATTAATACACCACTCATCGCAAAGTGATTCTGGTAGCCCAACCAGATAATATCTGCTGCACAATAATAAGTTGTTTCAAGCTCATCGGGTATGAATTCATTAATGGAGCTAAGCTTTTGTTGTTTTATCAGTTGCTTGGCACTCTCTTCTGATAGTAGCTGAAGGGTGGCCGTATCATGTCTACCAACAAGCAGAATGTGAGAGTCGATATTTGAGTTTAATACGGCAGAAAATAACGCATTAATACCTTTTCTTGGTGTAATGGAACCAAATACAAGAATAATTTTCTGGTTCTCGGGAAGAGATAAAGCAGTTCTGGCTTCAGATTTTTTTACCGGATGCAAGTCAGAGTTGGGGTCGGGCAAGTAAATAATCTTATCGTTAGAATAAGACGACTGGAGAAGGTATGGGTCTATGGTCAAAGCTGACCTCAGGTGAGAATTCATGAGACAGCGTTTAAATAAAAATTTTTCTATCCCGTCTTTTTTATTGTCAGGACGAACAATATTGCATTCATTATGGTGAAAGGTTTGCGTCATGATGATGCCGGCAAAAGGTGTATTGCTAAAAGGAGAGCCAAGACAGGGTGTTGCATACAGAAAATAATCCATATAGGGAGCAAAAACAAAATCAATTTTGTGGTTTTGCGTTGCCTTGCGATAAGCACTTTTGAACCATAGCCAGCTTTGTGTTTCCCGAATAAGAAATTTCTGAATGATTTTTCTGGAAGGTATAGAAATAATATGGATCTGATCGGGGAATGAAGATTGAAGTTTGGTTAGTAGGGAGTGTGAGCTGTATTCATCACTTGTGCCAATAACAACCTGATGGCCAGCCTTTAAAAATGCCTGAGCAGTCCAGAAAAGGTAATGAAACCTGTGCCCATTGGCTGATGGTTCAACAATAAAAATATTCATTTATTTTTGTTATTAAATGCCCTGAAATATTATTTGTGTGTTGTAGTTGGCTTATGCAAATCATGTTCTGAAAAATACAACATCACATTGTAATGTGCGCCCGTTTCGTGGATCGGTAAAGCCTTGATCGATAGACCAGATAGTAAAGCCTGCCTGCTCAAGACGATCAATCATATCTCGCCATAAAACCTGCCCTTTATAAAGTTCAATCAGGGAGGTTTCGAGCAAGATACCCTGAATCTCGGGTAGCGTATTAAGAGCACCATCCAACACTTGTGACTCAAAGCCCTGAGTATCTATTTTCAGGAAAGTCTTGTTATTGGATAGGTACTGACTGGCTACTGAATCAAGTTTTTGTAGGGTTATTGTCTCAGAGCCTGTATATGCAGACCCTTCTGCTGCGCTTGAGTGGGATTCGGTCATATCAAGAATACTTGAAGAGACTGAGTTGCCGGCAATATTAATGGTAGTTTTGCCGTCCTGGTCACCTAGAGCACCACGAGAATGAACGAGCC
>CBDUPD010000491.1:0-2686 GCA_965368985.1 uncultured Spongiibacteraceae bacterium
AGAGGCAGGTTCAGCACCAGGAGCAACTGCAGCAACCCGAAAAACTGTGGCTTCTGCAGAAGCTAAAGGCTCAGCAGGCGCCTCTTTAACCGGCACTGTTCTTGATCTGGGGTCAATAATAGTGAATTCTTTGGTACCAATACGAATAACGTCATCAAGATTGAGGCTTTTTTTGCCTTCTAACAGCGTTTCGTTGATATATGTTTTATTATTTTCAACAGACTCTATAATAACTGAGTCACCATTGATATTTATGACAGTATGAAGCGGAGCAATATCATCATCACTAACAATAAGATCATTATTATTTGCAGAGCCAAGCTTCATCTTTGGTCCAATTAACCAAACACTTTTAGTTGTACCAAGATATTGCAATTTAAGCATAAGTACTCTGACCCTGAGCTGTTATCTTTGCTAAAGATAATGTACTCTTAACAATAGATAGGATATGTTCATTTTAGAGAACAACAATAAAAAATTATGGTGACTTGTTCAACTGCTTTTTTGGCTTCTATCGTTTTCTGGACATTATTGTATATGAATACAGTAAATAAATGGTTATTATCGAAAGTTAGGTGTAAAGAAGGGAATTAAATGGCAACCTTTGTTTATGGCGCAGGTACAAATGTTGGCCTCGTGCGTACAAATAATGAAGATACCTTTCTTGCTGAACCGGAATGCGGTTTATGGTTAATCGCTGATGGAATGGGCGGCCATGACGCAGGAGAAGTAGCCAGTAAGATTGTCAAAGAATCTGTCTTCCAATCAATCAAGGATGGAATATCGCTTAAAAATGCGATTCATCAATCTCACGCTGACGTTAAACAAGCTGCTGAGCAAAATATCGGCAGTCCCAATATGGGAACAACGATTGTTGCCCTCCTTTGTACAGCCGGTGATTACCAAATTAGCTGGGTTGGCGATAGTCGCGCCTATTTATGGGATCCACTTAATCATCAACTAAGGCAATTAAGTAAAGATCACTCCTATGTTCAGGCTTTGGTCGACTCTGGCGCCATTACTGAAGAAGAAATGCATACTCATGCACAAAAAAATATCATCACGCAGTCACTGGGCGTTTCAGATCTCGATAAAGTTACCGTAGATAGCGTCAATGGAACCTGGGCGACAGGTCAAAAAATTCTATTATGCAGCGATGGATTAACTGATCTGGTTACAGATGCAGAGATTTCACACATATTTCGCAAACACCAGAGTAAAACCAATCAGGAACTCGTAGAATCCCTAATTCAAATAGCTCTCGATAAAGGTGGTATTGATAATGTCACTATCGAGGTAGTGTCAGCTCCTGAAAACCTCAGCGAATTAACCTCGAAGCCCAAAGTAACAAAAGAAAAGATGATTTTATTAACTGTTGTAGCTTTATCTGCTGCTATTGGCTCTTTCCTGTTTTTTTTAAAATAACGATACAGACTCATGTCTTCTCAAATTCCAGGCTATCAGGTTATACGAAAAGTTGGCGACGGAGGCATGTCTAGCGTCTACCTGGCCATTCAACTAAGCGTTGGGCGAGAAATCGCATTAAAAATCCTGTCTCCAGAGCTACGAACCGACCCAACATTTGCAGAAAGATTCTATCGCGAAGCCAATATCGTCGGAGCACTTAGTCATCCGAATGTTATCTCTATTTACGACGTTGGAAAACATGGCAAACATTACTACATGGCTATGGATTATCTTCCCGGTGAGTCGTGCAAAGACCTGATAAAACAACAAAAGATTACTGCACTGAAAGCACTTAAAATTATTAAAGATATTACCAGTGCACTTGAATATATACACAATCAGGGATACCTGCATTGCGATATCAAACCGGATAACATACTTCTTCGAGCCGATGGAACTGCAGTTTTAACAGATTTTGGTATTGCCAGAGAGATCAGGGAAGAAAAAGCTTCAACTTCTGTTGCTGGCACACCTCACTATATGAGTCCTGAACAGGCACAAGGTCACAAGCTGGATAAAACATCTGACATATACAATTTGGGTGTTTTACTTTTTGAAATGCTTTCGTATCGATTACCATTTATGGGAAAAGATGCCATAGCCATAGCCATAAAGCATGTCTCCGCACCCATACCACCCCTCCCTGATCAATTCAAGGCACTAGCACCTTTAGTTAACCGGATGATGGCCAAAAAGCCAGGTCAGCGCTTTCAGAATGCTAACGAATTAATTCATGCTATTGATTTTTTTGAATCTCAATATTTAAAACAGGAAAATACTGAACTTCCGTTCAAGCTCAAAGTTGGTTTTGCAATACAAAAGTTAAAGGACAATATCAAATCTACCCTAAGTCTTAGAAAACGTCTGCAGTATTCCTTTAAACATGGTCTTATTTTGAATCTGACAGACGACGAGTTTTCTCTACCTGATATCGAAGCCATTGCTAAAACTATAGAGAAGACGATGGATACTCATGGGGCGACAACCATGAATACAACAGGACTAACCAGTGACTCTCTAGCCCTTGCACTAGAGACTGACCAAGCCAGAAAAATCATACCTTCCTGGTTACTAAACCTTCTAATCCTGGTTGTAATTGGAGGAATTATCTTCCCCCTTTCAAATGATGCAGTAAACAACTACATCGAACACCTTGGCAAACCTACTATTACTTATATAGATTAGAAGCTGTAATCTATATAAGAATTATCACTATAGA
>CBDUPD010000492.1:0-2680 GCA_965368985.1 uncultured Spongiibacteraceae bacterium
AAGGTAACTCTGGCTACCTTTAGTGAAGGGGTGCACTTTTTGGATGATGGGGAAGTAGACCTGGAATTGGCACGACAGGAGTTTTTAAATAGTCCGGTCTATAGTCAATTAATTACCAGTCAAAGCCAGACGACTACCGCTATTCAAATTAATCTTCAGCCTGATGATGTGTTGATTGCATTACGTAACCAGCGCAATGATTTATTAGCCATGAAGAATAAAACTTTTGAGCAAAAACGTGAGTTAAAAGCAGCAGAAATAGCTTATGACGAGGCGCGTTATGCGCGTACCCAACTTGAAACCAGAATGGTTGCTGCAGTTAGAGAAGAGCTTGAAGGGCATAGAGATACTGCGCAGATATTTCTGGGTGGTTTGCCGATGATACTGACAGATATGCTTGATTTTGTACGAAGCGATATGATGGTATTTGGTAGCCTGATCGTTGTGCTTATGATTTTATCACTGAGTCTGCTGTTCAGGGCAGTTCGTTGGGTTGTGCTTCCATTGACAACCTGTCTTCTCACTTGCGTATATATGTTAGGTGGTATTGCCTGGGTGGGACTGAAGTTAACAGTAATTTCTGCAAACTTTGTTGCATTGTTATTAATAATAGCTTTATCAATAACCATTCATCTTGTTGTACGTTTTGTTGAATATGAGAAGAGTGAGCCAGATCTTGATCAATTTGAACTGGTTGTAAAAACCATGCGCTTTATGATCAAGCCCTGTGTTTATACAACGATGACAACAATGGTGGCTTTTTTATCATTGATAATCAGTGATATTCGACCGGTTATTGATTTTGGCTGGATGATGACAATAGCTGTAGCTGTTGCTTTAACAGTTGGTTTCTTCCTGTTGCCTGCAGGGTTGATGTTGTTGCCTCGCCGCTATCATGAAACTGAAGATTCGGTTACCTGGAGCTTTACCCATTTATTTGCGGAGTTTACTGAGAAGAAAGGTAAACTGTTGGCTTTCTTGTATATAGCAGTTGCGGTGTTTAGTGTTACAGGCATTGCTCAATTAAAGGTTGAGAATCGTTTTATTGACTATTTTGATGAAAGTACCGAGATATATCAGGGTATGCTTGAGATTGATGCAGAGTTGGGTGGAACGCTACCGTTAGATATTGTCATTAATCATGAGGCCAAAACTTTTGAGGTGATTGTGCCAGATTCAAATGAATCAGCCGATGTGTCAGAAGAAGAAATCAATGAAGAGTTTGATGAGATGTTTGCAGAGGAAGAAGATGATGATTTTGCTATAGAGAATGCCTCACCTTATGCCTTAAGTTATTGGTTCTCTCGCTCGGGTATGCAAGAAATCAAAAAGGTTCATGAGTATCTTGATGGTATGGATGAAACCGGTAAGGTTCTATCACTTGCAACACTGTATACGGTAGTGAACGATGTTGCTGGTGGTGATGTAGATGATATTCAACTGGCAATCATTAAAGAGAATCTTTCAGATGAGATTGATAATGCACTGATCAAACCTTATCTCTCTGCAGATGGTACACAAACCAGAATTTCCATTCGAGTGAAAGAGACCAGTCGCAGCCTTAATCGTTCAGAAATGCTTAAGCAAGTACAACAATTTATGACTGACGATATGGGCTATGAAGAAGAGCAGTTTGAAATTACAGGAATGATGGTGCTTTATAATAATATGTTACAAAGTTTGTTCAGCTCGCAAATTACTACTCTGGGTGCGGTATTTACCGCCATTATGATTATGTTTGCATTTCTGTTTCGTTCTTTAACCGTATCTTTAATCGCAATTACCCCAAATGTATTGGCAGCTCTTTTTGTGCTGGGTGGTATGGGGTGGTTTGGTATTCCTCTCGATATGATGACGATTACTATAGCTGCTATCACTGTCGGTATAGGTGTTGATGATACCATTCATTATATCCATCGTTTTAAAAAGGAGTTTGCCAAAGATGGGGACTATGTGGCTTCAATGTATCGTAGTCACGGTAGTATTGGGCTGGCAATGTGCTATACATCTATAACTGTTATTGCCGGGTTCTCTATTTTGACCTTGTCCAACTTTACTCCCAGTATCTACTTTGGGCTGTTGACCAGTATTGCCATGTTTGCTGCCTTGATGGGGGCATTGTTATTGTTGCCCCAGTTGCTGATAAACGTAAAACCATTTGGCAAATAGGTATATGGAATGTAGAAAAGGTTGTGGGGCCTGTTGTATTGCCCCTTCTATTCTTCACCCTTTTTACAAAATGCCTGAAGGTAAAAAAGCCGGTGAACGTTGTGTTCATCTTGATCATGATGGTTTGTGCCAATTATTTAATAGTGAGCTTCGGCCCGGTTTTTGTGAAGACTTTATGGCAGAAGAGTCTGTTTGTGGCACCAGCTTTGAAGAAGCATTGTCGGCTATAACAAACCTTGAATTTGAGACGAAACCTGAATAATTCTATAAATAGTGACAAGATGGCATCTGTTTCAACTTGTTATTGCTAGCCATTTCTCCTTTTTGTACTATCTCACGTTCCTTATGCGCTTCATATCGGGTATATTTGTTGAAGATTAACAATAATTTAATGAGCCTTGATATCAGACTAGGACTCGGGAAAGTGAAAAATGATGTTTTTTAATAAATTCCATGACTTTAAGCAATCCATTCTTTTAACTCTGTTATGTGCAGCTATTTTTGCGCTGGC
>CBDUPD010000493.1:0-2679 GCA_965368985.1 uncultured Spongiibacteraceae bacterium
ATATCAAGAGTATTGGTGATTTGTATGATGATGCTACATGGATAAAATCTAACACAACGACAAATACATTAGGCTGCGGAAATGGTGAGGGTAAGGATACTTGTGCTTTGGCAGGCGAATATATAGTCATTAGAATGGGGCCGATTGCAATGAGTCTCTCTGGGTCTGAGGGTGTGCAGTCGGTTACCAATCAATATCAGGATCAGGCCGAAGGTGCGGTTGGTGTTGTCTTCAAATACAAAATTATTGGTAGAGGTAGTGGTATTAACCCCAATAACAAACGAGTAATCGTAAGTTATTTTGCTGCGGCTGCGTTGTAACACAATAACAATAGTTCAATGGATGTACTTTTATGAATAGAAATTTTATAAACATCTGCAGTCTTTTTTTGCCGACTTTCTGTGCTTTACTGCTTCCTCTGTGCAGTGTTGCGGCTGACATTGACTTTTCCAATGAGCCTTTGGCTATTAAAACAGAGGGTGTTCCACCTAATGTTATGTTACTTCTGGATGATTCAGGTTCAATGGAAGATGGAGATATCAATTATTCTCCCGGTTATGATCCTGATAACAGATATGAATGTACAGCTTCATCATCATTGGCACCTGTTAGTGGAGAGGTAGCTATTGTTTATATCTCGGAAAATGCCGGGTATCAAGGAACTCCTTATTTCTCATATAATAGCGTTGAGTATGGTTGGGGAACACTCTCTACTGCAGTCAGTAATACGACACCAGAGATTTATTCCAACCAGAATCTGACTCGCAGGTGCTTTGATCCGGATGAAGACTATTTGGTAAAGTTAAAGGCAGAAACTGCTTCAGGTAGTTCAGGGAGTGAAATATCTGGTTCGTGGACACAATCTTCAGGGCGCAGCTCAACAGGATCGGGTAATCCTGTATATACTCTAACAATCTCTTCAACAGAAACCGTTACTATTGACTTAATGTCAAGTGTAGATACTTATTTGTATTTGCTTGATTCTGGCGGCTCAGTTATTACTTATAACGATGATGGTGGTGAGGGGTATAATTCTCGTATTACTCGCTCACTTACGGCAGGTACTTATCAGCTTGTCGCAGCAACATACCAGGCAAACCGAAGTGGCAGTTTTACAATAAAGACTACTGGCGGCACATTGTCAGGAACCACCTCAACAGCTGGTGCAGAAGTGCTCTCGGGTAACTATTTAAACTGGTATTTTTCTGCAACCATTGCTGAGTGGGCTGATACCACAGCGTCGGGTGGTTACAAGGATTATGGTGTTGTCTTTCCCAATCACGGTTACTGGACTGAAGAGGTTGCAAGTGACTTTATTTTAACCTCTACATCTTACGACGAAGACAATCCTGACAGTATTGTTATTAACGGTTCAACCACAAATGGTAATGGTAAAACATGGTTTCCTGCTAAAAAGGGTGAACAGGATATAAAAGGCAGTCTCGATCTCAAAGGGATGAAGCCAGGAGTGTTTGGCTCGCAGGTAAGAATGGTTGTGGCAAGAGATGTAGCAAAAATGCTAACACGAAAACTTCAGGAAGCTAATCTTGGAGTGGTTGCATTACATTCGAAGATTAATACGACTACTGATCCTTATTCTGTTGTCACTGATAGCTCTGATGATGGCGGGGCTTTTGTTCATGACTTTGTGACTATTGATAGAACGGCCTTGGATCAAACAGTATCTGATGCTAACCGACTTTCTCTGGTTCGAGCTATAGATACCGTAAAACAAGAAGGGTGGACACCGACATCTGAAGCAATAATAGGTATGGCGAACTATCTTTTTCAAGGGTATGACGATGAAGTTTCTCCGCTGGGAGTAAACAAAACAATTAGCGATGTTTTTCCAGATAGCATGTTGAATGTTGTTGCTTCGACACCTGCTGTAGATAGAAATACTAAACATATAACCGCAGATACATGGTGTGCAAAAAACCTGTTTATTACTTTGACAGATGGTCAGCCAACGCAAGATGATGGCTACCCATCACCATTTCGGACATATAATCCTTCAGGCGTACCTTTAGCAGATGTTCCAGCATATACAGGAGATACCGGTTGTGATCAGTGGGGTAATTGTAGCACTTGGGATAAGTCAGGGATTGTCAGGGTGACTGGTGCATTATACGATTTTGACTGGCTGCCAAATATTCAAGGTACGCAGAATGTTGAATCATTTTTTATTGCTATGGGCTCTAGTGATGTAATCAATGACCCTATATTTGATAAGGCTGGTAAAGCTGGTGGGGGAGGTACCAATAACTCCTATGCTGCAAATAATGGGGCAGAAATTGTTAAAGCCTTTAACGATATTATTGAGAGAGTCAATGCTTCTTCAGCGTCTGTCACATCCGTTGCAATTAGTACTGTTTCAGAGCTGAAAACTGATAATCTGGCTTTTCAGGCAACGTATGATACGAGCTATTGGACGAGTTCTATCAAGGCAATCAATATAAACTCCGATGGTTTTTTTGTGAACCCTGATGGGTCGGGAGCTGCAGAAACAACGGTCAGTATTGCTTCTGACTGGGAAGCAAACTCTGCTTTGAGCAGTATGTATCTTTTGAATGATGATGATATCGGTGGCGTCGATGTGAGTGGAAACTATATGTCGAATGGCGTGCTAAGTCGCAAGGTATATACCTGGAGTGGTAATGCAGGTATTCAGTTTGGTAG
>CBDUPD010000494.1:0-2677 GCA_965368985.1 uncultured Spongiibacteraceae bacterium
TTTTTTTCGTGAGCAAGTTGAAAGGCAGATTGGTCGAAAAATAGGTGCTATGAAGCGGGGGAGGCCGAGAAAAATGCAGGCTGATCAATAAATAATCGATACGACCCCTTTTAAGGAATTTCAGGCATAAAAAAACCGCAATTAAGCGGCACAGACTCTTCTTTGAAATGGCGGACCGGACGAGACTCGAACTCGCGACCTCCGGCGTGACAGGCCGGCATTCTAACCAACTGAACTACCGGTCCGCACCGGTATAACTTCTTTCGAAGCTTTACAATATCTTCAAGATTTTGGTGGGTGATGACGGGATCGAACCGCCGACCCTCGCCTTGTAAGGGCGATGCTCTCCCAGCTGAGCTAATCACCCAAGTCGTCTTGAAGAGAGGCGTATTCTAAGGATTTACAGGGTTCTGTCAATTTATTTTTGTGAAAAAAGTTGAGATTTAATCAGTTAATTTTGTAGATAAAAAATTCGTTTAAGAATTAATCAGTCACTGGTGTTTTTTTGATCCTTGTTAGTTAAATTTCGAACAGAAGCTATGTCATTGATCATTATTCAGGGTACAGCCCTCAAAATCGCTGCAATTAATTCTGATTGACGCTTATAACCGGTTTTGGTGAATATCCTGCGCATTTGTTCGCGCACCGTGTTTATGCTGACCGAGCGTTTTTCAGCAATCTCTTTTAATGACAAACCTTCCACCAGTAACTCACATAATAGAGCTTCAGTCTTGCTGAGTTGGAAAATAGGTTTAATGCTCTCTGCTTTGGGTAGGGTTTGTGTGTTTGGGTCAAAAATTTGTAGTAACACCCCTTTGGAATGCTTCCCGCTATCTGAAGAATACATGGGTGAGAGGGTGATAGTAATTGGTGTATTTTCTGTGCGAATGATAATAGTTGATGTGGTTTCACTGCTCAGGTCTTCTGCAGACTTGGCGATATCCCATGCCTGGTACATAAACTGGTGATGTGATTTTTCATTGTTAATCAGAAATTTATCATCATCAATAATAAAACTGTCACAACTGGCGATTAATACTTCGGCAGCAGTATTGATATGACGAACCTGCATTAATTCGTTAATAACAATAGTCGGTTGAGAAAGGGTGTTAATGGCTGCCTGTAAGGAAGAGTTATCGTCCTGCTGCTGATAGAGTCTGTTAAATAGTTGTACTGCCTGTTTAATATGCGGAGATAACAAGTTTAACTGTGTGAGTTCATCTTTTGTGAACTGACCATAATCTGAATTACGTTGTAGGGCCAGTATCATATGCTCATCGTGCTTTGAGGGTATTACCAGGCCAGCCACATCAATCACTTTTTCAGAAATTAACCAGGGTTTGAATGCTTTATCAACAGTATCGATCAGCTCAATGCCTTCGAATTGAGTGCCCAGTGAAATAAAACCTTCTTCGGTTTCGCTGGCAATTTTATATAAATCGATAGAGGGGTCGCTTGCCACCATACCGTTTTCAATATACCAACGCAGGTGCTCATCAGGAATACCTATTGACCATCCATATCGTATTTGACGTGGATTGTTCTTTATTGCCATCAAGGTAGCGGAGTTGCAATTAAAGTGTTTTTTGAATGCGCTCAGGAAGTTGTCAAACCCCTTGTTGTCCATCAGACTGACATAGAGTGTTTCCAGTAGTTGACTATGTTCACCTAGAGGCGGCATATCTCCATTGATTGTCATATTTTCCATTTTGTAGGCTATCTTTTGGTTTTATAGTTGATACGCACTATGTTTTATATCAAATAATTATAACGATAACTAGAATAAAAAGATAAGCTTTTTATAAATATTAGTTATAAGGAGGGATGTGTTGTCATGCATTAATAAGTGAGATTTTTTGGAAGAGTGGCGTGATCATGATAATCCAGGTGTGGCTAGAGAGTTTTTGTATACTTAAAAGTCAATCGCTACCATTCAGCAAATTTTCGACATAGATCACTGGTCTTTTACTTATGCCTTGCATACACTCGATACCGTAGACAGGATCTCGTTAAACTATTACAAATATTATGGACTCTGATAATTATTTTATTGGTATTGATATTGGCTCTACGACTGTAAAAGTCGTTGTTGTTGCAGAAGCAGACAAAGCCATTCTCTGGAGTAAATACCAGAGGCACGAAACCAGACAAGCTGAATGCGTTCTGGCCATGCTGGAAGAGGTTCTCTCGACCTACCCTAATTTAACCTCAAAATGTGCAAGTGTATTTGTAACCGGCTCTGGTGCAGGTCCGCTTGAGCCGCAGCTTAATGCCAAATTTGTACAAGAAGTTAATGCGGTTACCTTTGCTGTTGAGCAATTACACCCTGATGTAAACAGTGTGATTGAGCTTGGTGGACAAGATGCCAAAATTATCATGT
Source organism: uncultured Spongiibacteraceae bacterium (assembly GCA_965368985.1). GTDB lineage: Bacteria > Pseudomonadota > Gammaproteobacteria > Pseudomonadales > DT-91 > CAZTZY01. The sequence continues at coordinate 2,381 of CBDUPD010000494.1, forward strand.
TTAAAGAAAATGAACAGTCAGGTGATAAGCGCTCTATTACATCAATGAATGATAAATGTGCCTCGGGTACAGGTGCCACCATTGATAAGTGCATGATCAAAGTAGGTATGCCTCAAAGCGCATTGAGTCAACTGAAGTTCAATCCTGAAAAATTGCATCATGTTGCAGCCAAGTGTGGTGTGTTTGCAGAAACAGATATTGTTAACCTGATTAAAAGTGGTATTCCTGCAGACGAAATTATGAACTCTCTGGCAGATGCGATTGTTGGCCAAAATCTTTCAGTACTTACACGCGGGA
>CBDUPD010000495.1:0-2674 GCA_965368985.1 uncultured Spongiibacteraceae bacterium
CAGTAAGTAGCTGCATGCATGATTTCATCCGCGAAGCGTTGATTTTTTCGCGGATAAAATCCGCTCCTACACAAACACTTCTACCCTGCCGCCATCAACTCGTTGCTTGATATTGGTCAGGTGAACGTCTTTGATAAACCGGTCGAGTTTGTTGGTATTCTGGCCAACACACCGACCTTCTTTATCAAAATAGAAACCATGGAAAGGGCAGCGTATACAGTCTTTTTCAATCTTGCCGCCAAAGCCTAAATGCGCCCCCTGATGATCACAATAGGCATCAAATACATGTACTTCGCCTTGCATATCTTTAAAGGCAATCAGGTCTTCACCTTCAACGGTATATGAACTCACTTGATCATTCTTGATGTTAGATACATCATCAAGATAAGCCCACTGTTTCTCTTCCTCAGACTTATGCTTAAGAACAGGCTTCACAAAGTCTTTAGGATAAAAATTTTCACCCCAGTCTCTAACTTCTTGTAAATGTTTCTCGGATGGGAGCAGGTTGAGATTCTGATAACGCTTGTTATACCAAATAACAGCATCCATATGAAATTCGTTTTGAACAAAATTGGCCATGATTGTTGCCTGCACATCACAAAGAGCATGCCCAAAAGAAATAAACTTGAATATTTTTTCTACCCACTTAGGGTAAGTATCCGGATTAACTGCAAGAGTTACATACAAACGTGTACCATTTTCACCTTCAGGCGTAAGACTAACCAGCGAATGAAACTCCAGATTTTTAATACCCGTTGCTGACACGGTCGCCAAACCCGGGCCATGGTAAGTATAAAAGTGATGCAGGTTTAACTGAGGCAACAGATTAGCAATAAAACGTCCAAGCCTATTGGTCGTACTTGCACCATAGTTCATTTTTATATCTTGCTGCAGAGTAATCTTGTCTTCTGTTATCTGGTAATCATACTGCTTTGATTGCTCCCAGAGATGCACCACCTTGAAGTGCAGGTTATCAGAACCATTTTCAACAAAGTCCATGACATGGGTTTTTTCAAAATGGCTTGGCATACTTGAGACATAGGTTGATGTATACGGTTTCTCAAATATAACCGGAAATGGCCGATCAGGATTTAACAGGTCTTCACCGTACCAGACAAAGATGACCCCAAACTTTACAACCACTGACATCTCTTGCGTACCTTCAAAAAGAACCCTGTAAGAAGCTTCTTCTCCATTTTTGGCCGGTATAGCCTCAACAGTAACAAAGGCATCAAGAAACACGACTTGAGCAGGCTTTTTCTTTTCGTAGGCTTTTACAGGAATAAGATTAAACCACGAGCTCAGACGTTGCGGGCGAGGATTCTTCTCATGAGACGGGTCGCAACATGGCTCAGTCATATCTTCGGCAAGTTTTACATTTTCAGCAGCAGACATAATTCCCCCCTCTTAAACTGAACTTGAACTTGATGCTATTTTGAAAACTCAAAAATAGACTATAGTCTTCTTTTAGACCGCAATCTACTAAATTTTGTGAAAAATATAACATTTGTTAAAAAATGTCTTAGCCACTTCTTACTTATAATTCTAGATCATAAAATACTGCTCTGCTTTTGCAGGAGCGGGCTCTGGCCGCGAAGGGTTCATGTGAAATAAATTCGCGGCCAGACCCACTCCCACAGAAAGTCTGGACATAAAAAAACCCTGCTTACCGAAAGTAAGCAGGGTTAGTAATAAACTGTGTAATCTACACAGGCTGAACAATAGGACGTATTCCCACACGAGTATCCTGCACATAAGATCCAGCCTGAATATGGTTAATCCCGAACTTGAGATGCCCATCCCCTTTAGCCATATGTAAAGGGTTCTGCAACCCGGGAATAATCCACTTATAGCTTTCATGATTAGGGAACTGATGCGGCTCCCATGCATGAAAATAGAAAGCCACGCCAGGCCTAACCATTGTGGAGTATTTCACACGCATTTTAATCACACCAAGATCATTAAAAAACTCGGCAAAGTCATTATCATTAACACCAACTTTTTCTGCATCACTATGAGTAAGGTACATAACAGGCTCACCACGCTGCATTCTCAACAGCAAGGGAATATCCCGCCAGGTTGAGTGTATAGACCAGCGACTGTGACATGAAACCATCTGAAATGGATAGTCTCCACCGGCTTTAGGGCTTTCTTTATGCGTGGGTATTGCTTCCCCTGCATCAATATACCAGGGATGATCCAGATAGAACTGTATACGCCCCGTATAAGTAGGCCAACGGAATTTATGCTCGGTGAACAAGGTCATCGACGTTAGAATACCTTCACCTTTCCAGTCAGGGCTGAATTGATTGGTCGGTTGAATATTTTCACCGGTTGCCGAGAATTTATGTATACCTTTTTCTTTTAATTCAGCAACGGTAACACCATCCATATTGGGGCTATCATCAAGAATTACCTGTGCTACCTTCTCGGCATCTTTCTGGCCAAACTGCCCATGACTGCTGTACTGGTCATGTAACTTCTTCCAGTCAACCATTCGCTTATCACAGGCATTCATTTCAGGCATGTTACGCTCACGGGCTTTTTCCTGAATGCGCTTGCTTAGCAACCAATGTATCTCCCATTCATCCTTTGATTCAGCCAAAGGTGGAACAGCAGCATCGCAATAGTGCATATACGGTGTGTAAGACATTGTGTATTTAATGCCGGATTT
>CBDUPD010000496.1:0-2674 GCA_965368985.1 uncultured Spongiibacteraceae bacterium
CTTTCATGCGGCATCATTAGATAGTTATAAGAAAAATGGATGCCGGATCGTGGCATTAACTGCACTTGCTTGAGATGTGATATCTGTAGATGTTTACGGCTCGATTTCTGTTGTGCCTTGGCTGCATTGAACAGATCTTCCATACTGCCGGTTACGCCATTGATGTCTACCACAGTTGGATGTGTGTGGTAGAAACAACCCAGATCATTCATATTGGTTTTGTTTCTGCCGGCATTAAACTCGGTAATAACAAAATTGCTGTCTGCTCGGGTGTATTGCTGAATCATTAGCGCATACAGGCATTTGAAATAGATGGGTGGCGTCATGCGGAACTGCTTGCAGTATTTCTTGATCTCTAAATAGTGATCTACCGGAATCGGGTGTGAAAGCAGTTTTGTTTCCCGACCTTTTCCTGCTACTGCCTGTAATCCTGAGCAATCCTGTAACTGCTGACGCCAATAATCGAGTGTTGGCTGGGTATCAAAGCTGAGTCGATTTTCATCGACATAATCAGCGAAGTGATCTTCCATAATAAAGGGGTCATCACTGCCGTTGATTCTTCCCTCATACAGCATGGTTTGATAGGTGCCTATCAGTACAGCGGCAACCCCATCAAGAATCATATGGTGCGCAGCCAATGTTGCCCAGTAGTGGTTATCTGCCAGTTTAATCAGGCGATGGCTAACACGTGAAGAGCGTTGCAGGTTGTATGGTTTGGCAATTAGCGCATCAAGGCGCTCCTGTATCTGTTCTTCGGTGAGTTCTTCATTGCTCCAGTCGAGCAGTTGATAATCGATATCCGGCTTTTCCTGTATTGCCAGATAGGCGAAATCTTGCCAGGGTTTATTATTGGCGATGACATCAGCACGTAATATATCATATTGGCTGGTAACTTCTTTTAAAACACCAACCCACAAGCCTTCATCCATGGCGAACGGTGTCTGGAATGAAAAGCCCAGGCTGTTCTCAAGGGTATCCGGATTGGCTAGTGTCGCAAGATAGATGTCACGCTGCATGGTAGAGAGCGGCAGTGTTTTTACGTAGCCTTCAGGTAGTTCGAACTCACCCAGTTGAATCTGGTAAAGGTTAAGAGGCTCTTCATTCTCGGCTGATGAAGTAAAGGTTTCGAGAATATCCATATAGTGCTCAACCATTTGCGCAATGGTTGATTCGTTAAATAGATCAGTAGAGTATTCAACACTGAGATTCAGGTTCTCTTCTATATCGAGCAGGCTGAATTGCATATCAAATTTACTGACGACCGTATCGGTTTCAATCAGTGATATGTCAATGTTGCCGAGAATATCGTTAATACCATCAGGCAAGGCGCTGTCATCAGCTGACATCATATTGAAAGCACATTGGGCGACGGGTGTATAAGCCAGGCTGCGTTCTATTCCCAACTCGTTAATCATCATCTCGGCCGGAATCTGGTCATGAGCAAAGGCAGACAAGGTAGTTTCTTTGACATTGGCTAACAACTCTTCAATAGAGAGGTTGGCTGACAGGTCAGTACGAATAATCAGGGCGTTAATAAAGAAGCCAATCAGATCTTCTATGCCGGGTATGCTTCGGCCTGCCAGTGGAATACCGACGCAGATATCTTCCTGATGACTGTATTTGCTTAATAGCACTTGATAGGCAGCGAGGCAGCTCATAAATAGTGTGCAGCCCTGAGCTAAAGAGAACTCGCGAAGTTTATTGGCCAGCTCGGCAGAAATTTCTGTTTTATAAAGAGCACCGTTAAAGCTTTGTATCTCGGGGCGAGGCCTGTCATGGGGTAGCTGCAATAGTGCCGGCGCACCTTTGAGTGTTTCTTTCCAATAGCCTATCTCTTGATCGAGCACTTCACCTTGTAACCAGTCACGCTGCCATGATGCATAATCAGGGTATTGAATATCGAGTGCAGGCAGTGGATTGATCGAGCCGTGGGTATAGGCAAGATAAAGCGTACCAAGCTCCTTGATTAATACTTGCACCGACCAGCCATCAGAGATGATGTGGTGCATATTCAGTAGCAGGGCATGTTTGTCGTTGTTGGCTTCAGTATCAATACTAACCAGTGTGGCGCGTAGGAGTTGGTCTTGAGCCAGATCAAACGGCTTGATAGTATCGGCTTGCGCGATATTCTGAATATCACTTTCACTGGCTACTGATTGCAGCTGCAAATTAAATGGTGTTGGCTGATGCACAATAAGTCGGGGTTCACCTTCGCTGCTGATAAAGTTACAGCGAAGAGTTTCGTGACGTTCAACCAGGGTAGTGAAAGATTTCTGCAGTGCTTCAATATCGAGTGCGCCACTAATCATGAAGCTGGCCGGCATATTATAGGCTGGGCTGTTGGCATCCATCTGTGCCAAAAACCACAGTCGTTGCTGTGCATAAGAGAGTGGCAGCAAACCCTCCCTGTCTATTTTTTCTATGGCTGGCAGTTGTATATGCTGTAGTTGTTTTTGCTCCACCAATAGTGCCAATTCTGCAATACTTGGTGCATCGAATAAATCACGCAGTGCAAGGTCGATATTAAAGGCACTGCGAATGCGTGAAGCAATTTGTGCGGCTTTTAATGAGTGGCCGCCAATAGCAAAGAAGTTATCTTCGATGCTGATTTCATCAAGCTTCAGAACATCTTGCCAGATCGCTGATATTTGTTGTTCATGAAGATTGCGTGCTG
>CBDUPD010000497.1:0-2673 GCA_965368985.1 uncultured Spongiibacteraceae bacterium
GACATAATGGAGGCCAGTAAAAGGCCTGCTAACCCGTATTGTTGAGCCACAGGGTAAAGGATGACTACGAAAGCAGCAGTAGGCCCCGATATACTGAAACGGCTTCCTCCCGTCAACGCAATAGCAAAGCCTGCAATGATTGCAGTGTATAGCCCGTATTGTGGAGCAACTCCGCTAGCTATCGCCAGCGCCATCGCTAGCGGTATAGCAATAATGCCGACAGTCACTCCAGCTAGCAGGTCTTTGATAAACCTTGATGTGGTGTAAGTTTCTGTCAGGCACGCATCACGCATTGCATGAGCAATACGTAAAGAAAACAAATGAGCGCGGTGTGTCATGTATATCCTTGGTGCCACAAAATAATAATAGTATTGAGTAATAGTAGCACATAATACACACATATGATTATCATTGACTTCTAATTAAATATTAATATATATTTAATTAGAGACTCACAGAAAGAAAGAAGGGGCAAGATATGAAACAGGCTAGATTACTTAATAGTTTAAAGATCTATGGCATTGTCGAGCCCAGAGAAGTTATCCATAACCCCAGTTACGAGCTTCTTTTTGGAGAAGAGTTTAATATTGAGCGTATAGGTTATGACATAGGGCGCCTTACAGAACTTGATGCGGTTGCGGTGGATACTGGAATATTTACCGGTCGGTCACCCAAAGACAAATACTTTGTAAAAGATGAGGTGACACGAGATACCTTGTGGTGGTCAGATCAGGGTAAAAACGATAATAAGGCAATAGATCAAACGACCTGGAACGAACTCAAAGCGCTAGTTGGTAATCGTTTAAGTAGACAGCGATTGTTTGTTAATGATCTTTACTGTGGTGCAGATCCTGATTGTCGTTTGAAAGTGCGTTTTGTATCAGAAGTTGCCTGGCAATCGCATTTTGTTAAAAATATGTTTATACGTCCTACCGAAGACGAGCTGGAAAACTTTGAGCCCGATTTTGTGGTGCTTAATGGTGCCAAGGTCACTAACCCTGATTGGCAGGCACAGGGATTAAATTCAGAAAACTTTGTTGCTTTTAATATCAAGGAAGGGATGCAATTAATCGGCGGCACGTGGTATGGCGGAGAGATGAAAAAGGGTATCTTCTCCATCATGAACTACCTACTGCCTCTTAAGGGAATAGCATCCATGCATTGCTCTGCTAATGTCGGGAAGAATGACGATGTAGCCATATTCTTTGGTTTATCTGGAACTGGAAAGACTACTCTGTCTACAGATCCCAAGCGTCAGTTGATAGGCGATGATGAGCATGGTTGGGATGATAATGGTATTTTCAACCTTGAAGGGGGTTGTTATGCAAAAACTATCAATCTCAGTAAGGAGCATGAGCCTGATATCTATCGCGCGATTAAACGTGATGCTTTGCTAGAGAATGTTGTGGTTGATGATGACGGAAAGATTGATTTTGATGATGCATCTAAAACTGAAAATACGCGTGTATCCTATCCGATCTATCATATTAACAATATTGTTAAACCGGCTTCTAAAGCTGGCCACGCAAATAAAGTTATATTTTTAACGGCTGATGCTTTTGGTGTTTTACCACCGGTTGCTAAATTGACTCCAGCCCAAACTGAATATTATTTTCTTTCAGGCTTTACTTCAAAGTTGGCAGGTACTGAACGAGGTATTACTGAGCCAACACCCACATTCTCGGCTTGTTTTGGTGCTGCATTTTTGAGTTTGCATCCAACAAAATATGCTGAAGTGCTAGTCAAGCGAATGCAGCATGCCAATGCACAAGCTTATTTGGTTAATACAGGTTGGAACGGTACGGGTAAGCGTATTTCTATTAAAGACACTCGGGCAATTATTGATGCCATTCTTAATGACGAGATAGAAAAAAGCGAGACTATCAATCTTCCATACTTTAACTTTCTAGTGCCAACATCATTAAATAATGTTCAGCGCAATATTCTTGATCCACGCAATACCTATACTGATCCTGTTGAGTGGGAAGATAAAGCGCAAAATCTGGCAGCAATGTTTATCGAGAATTTTGAACAGTTTACTGATACTGAAGAAGGAAAAAGACTGGTTAATGCAGGCCCAAAAGACTCAGTGCAGGGTTTGTTGATTAACAGGGCGTGTTTTTCATTAAATTGATTAGTATTGATTTAAACTGATTTCAACCCTTGCAGATTAGTTACAGCGACTATTCGGTCTTATGGTTGCTTAAGCAACATCAATTCATACTGTTAAACATTTTTGACGTGATAGTAAGGTATTTATTGCTTTAATAGAACGTATTATTAGATTAAGTGTTAGTCGGCTATTTCATCAAAAAATATAGGAAAGTTTATGACAGCGAAAATAAAGCAGGCAGCACTTGATTATCATGCTTATCCACGGCCAGGAAAAGTTGCTCTGGAAATTACCACTCCGGCAGAAACACAAACAGATTTATCGTTGGCATATAGCCCTGGTGTGGCAGAGCCTTGTCTTGCAATAGCCCAAGATGCTGAAGCGGCTTACAAATATACAGCTAAAGGAAATACAGTTGCTGTTATTACTGATGGCAGTGCAGTATTGGGGTTAGGAAATATTGGGCCGCTAGCTAGCAAGCCAGTTATGGAAGGTAAAGCTTTATTATTCAAGCGCTTTGCAGGCGTTGATGCAACTGATATTGAGATAACAGCTAATGG
>CBDUPD010000498.1:0-2669 GCA_965368985.1 uncultured Spongiibacteraceae bacterium
CTCTTTGATTTTGATAAGATCGATAGGGTATTCTTCTTGTGGAATATCACGCACAATATATACCAAAGGCAGATTCATTCGCTTGGATTTAGGATCAAGCGTTTTTCTTTCCTGAGGCGCTAATGCTTCCTCAAGCAGATCCAGTGAACGAATCTCGGCAATAGGCGTTTTATTTTCGTCAGTAGCGACAACAATGCGTGGTCTTAAGCGGCGTTCAGCGTATTGTTCAACAACTACAGCAAGCTCCCCGGTATTCAGTTCAACAATAGAACCTGATGGGTACATACCCAATGATTGGATAAACTCAACGACAATATCTTCCTGAAAGAGAATATTGCGGTTGTCATACAACTGGTTAACAGCATAAGTCGGGGATATAGCCATCTTGATATCACGAGGATTTGTTAGCTCATCATAATAGGTTGCCAATCCGGCAATAATTGCCAGCATCGGTATCTCATCACCCTTCAGGTTACGAGGATAACCAGACCCATCATAACGCTCTCTATGAGCCCCAATGACCGGAAATACTTTAGGATTAACGCCATCAATCTGCTTGATTAATTGCAGGGTCATGGCAACATGTTTTTTATAGATAACACGCTGTTCAGAGCTAAGTTGTCTTTCATCTTTATTGAGAATATCGTCTGGTAGTCGGGTTTTACCGACATCTTTCATCAAAATTGCCTGGGTTAACACTTCAAGGTCATAACGTCGCAAACCAATATGGCGTCCCAATAAAGCAGCCCATATAGAACAACGAATGGAATGATGATGCAAATAATCATCAGTCAGACGTACACGTGTTAACCATGCCAATACATCGGGGTTTCTGATTACACTACTGACAATATTACTGGCAACATTTTTGACCGGTTTTTGATCAAAGGCCTGCCCTTTGCTGATTTGAGAAGTTACAGTCGTCAGCGCTTTATCAAGGTCTACATGTAATTGTTGTGCTTCTTTTGATTCTGCGCTGAATCCAACAAATTCCCTATAGGTGTCATGTTTTACTTCAATATCAGTGAACTTGTATTTGGGCGGTGGCGCCTGCTTTCTTCGCCCGGCATCTTTTAACGGCTCATGTTTTTTTGGTTCAAGAGGATCAAGCCCCTTTTTGCTGTCAACATAAACGTGTTTGCAGTGTTTTTTAAGTTCAGCAATCTCTGACTCGTCACGAATCAAAAAACCCTGAAGTTTAAAGGGCGTTTCAAGCCATGGCTTGTCTAATTTTGAAACGTACATGCCAACAGATAGTTCGTTAACAGATACCTTTGTCTGGACTATTTCCATTCAAACAACTCAGATTTATTCACTACAAATTATCTACTGTAAAAATGCGATTATTATGACTTTAGTACGCATTTGTATAAATAACTAAATTTTATAACGAAACATTGCTCTTATTATTATTCATATTTTTGTAATTGCATAGAATACGATGGTTTTGTAGTCTGCATCAAGTAGCTTTAGTGCAATATCAAAATATTTTGATATAGATCCACATGAAGTTTCTTGCTACTATATCAAAATATTTTGATATAGATCTGAAGGATATTTCATGACCCAATCACCGTCACTTTTACAAACAGCCCTACAAGACCGCATTCTCATTATAGACGGTGCAATGGGAACTATGGTGCAACATTACAACTTTGTAGAAAAAGACTACAGAGGCGAACGTTTTGCAGACTTTCATACGGATGTAAAAGGCAACAACGACCTTCTATCTATTACACAACCTCATATCATCAAGGAGATTCATCGAGCCTACCTTGATGCTGGTGCAGATATTATTGAAACCAATACATTCAACGGTACTCGTGCATCTATGGCCGATTACGATATGGAAGAACTCGTTGCAGAACTCAACACCACCTCAGCCCGACTAGCTCGTGAAGTCGCCGATGAATTTACTGCATTGACACCCGATAAACCACGTTTTGTTGCAGGCGTTGTAGGCCCTACAACCAAAGGTGCCTGTACGATTTGTGATGTCAATAACCCTGCCAAACGAAATATTACCTTTGACGAACTGGTTTCTGATTACATAGAAGCAACTGAGGCACTTATCGAAGGCGGTGTAGATATTATTCTGATAGAAACCGTCTTTGACACACTCAATGCCAAAGCTGCCATCTATGCAGTACAGGAAGTCTTTGAAAAACAGGGTTACGAGTTACCTATCATGATCTCTGGCACAATTACTGACGCTAGCGGCCGCACAATGACAGGCCAGACAACAGAAGCCTTCTGGAACTCGGTACGCCATGCAAAACCTGTTTCTATTGGCTTGAATTGTGCTCTTGGAGCAAGTGAACTTCGTCCTTACATTGAAGAATTATCACGTATTGCCGATTGCCATATCAGCACTCACCCAAATGCCGGATTACCCAATGAGCTGGGTGGTTTTGATGAAACCCCGGAAAACATGGCTGATGTTATTCAGGAATTTGCAGAAAGCGGCCTGGTTAATATCGTAGGTGGCTGCTGTGGAACTAACCCTGATTATATTCGTGCCATCTGCAAAGCAATGGAAGGCATAAAACCCCGTGAAATTACTCAGCCTGCCCCAGCCTGCCGCCTAAGTGGTCTTGAAGCATTCACGATTACTAAAGACTCACTATTTGTGAATGTTGGTGAGCGATGCAATGTGACCGGATCAGCCA
>CBDUPD010000499.1:0-2664 GCA_965368985.1 uncultured Spongiibacteraceae bacterium
ACTAGAATGCTCATCAGATAACCTTCGCTTCGTTTTTCAGTTTATCGACTAATTCTGCCACGCTTTCGACGATGATACCCGCCTTACGGTCTGCTGGTGGCTCAACTTTTAGTGTTGTGACTGTAGGCGTTACGTCAACACCCAGCTCTTCGGTAGTGAAGACATCCAACTGTTTTTTCTTGGCCTTCATAATATTCGGTAATGACGCATAGCGCGGCTCATTCAAACGCAGGTCGGTCGTTACAATCGCGGGCAAACTCAATGCGAGCGTTTGCAAACCACCGTCTACTTCACGCGTCACATGGACTTTACCGCCTTCGATATTAACTTCTGAGGCAAAGGTGCCTTGCGGCATGTTAGTTAACGCACCCAGCATTTGCCCTGTTTGGTTGTTATCCTGGTCAATCGCCTGTTTGCCCATAATTATCAAATCAGGTTGTTCTTTATCAACGATGGCTTTCAGCAATTTAGCAATCGCCAGCGGCTGTAAGGCAACTTCCGATTCAACCAATATGCCACGATCAGCACCCAGTGCTAGGGCTGTGCGAATTTGTTCTTGGCAAACTTTTGCGCCAAGAGAAACCGCTATCACTTCCGTGACAATACCTTTTTCCTTTAAACGTACCGCCTCTTCGACAGCAATTTCACAAAAGGGGTTAAGCGCCATTTTGACATTTGCCAAATCGACATCGGATTGATCTGATTTAACGCGAACCTTCACGTTGTAATCGATCACTCGTTTAACTGGAACAAGAACTTTCATTCATTCACCATTTTATTGTTTAAAAATTCTGCGTTGCAGAATAGCCAAGTCGTAAGAAAAACTCAACTATACCGATTTATTTTTATTTTAAAAGCAACCTAACCGCCACTTTCACCCTAATCTGAATGATGTCTAATATAGACGAGATGAATATTGAATGATTTATGCCAACAAGCATACGCAAATGAGTGAGTTTTTTTTGAGTCGGTCGCTGTATCCGGTATAATGCCTGCCTTTCACATCACGCGAGTAATTTGGGGAGTCTTATGTCTGAAAGAGAATCAATGGAGGTGGATGTTGTTATCGTCGGCGCGGGGCCAGCCGGACTATCTACCGCATGCCGCTTATTACAACTTGCTCAGGCAGCAGAACAGGAACTCACCGTCTGTGTAGTGGAAAAAGGCTCCGAAGTGGGCGCACATATATTGTCCGGCGCGGTATTCGAAACGACAGCCTTGGATGAATTATTTCCGGACTGGAAGGAGCGTAATGCCCCACTCAATACGCAGGTCAGTGGAGACGATATTTATTTTCTTCGCGGCCCCGAAAAAGCGATTAAAACACCTCACTTTGTTGTTCCAAAAACCATGCATAATAAGGGTAATTATATTATCAGCCTGGGTAATCTTTGCCGCTGGTTGTCAGATCAGGCGATGGAACTTGGCGCAGAAGTCTATCCAGGGTTTGCTGCTGCAGAAATTCTCTACAACGACGATGGCAGCGTAAGAGGTGTTGCAACAGGGGATATGGGTGTTGCCGAAGATGGCAGCCACAAAGATAGCTTTCAACCTGGCTTCGAATTTCATGCCAAATACACTATTTTTGCCGAAGGCTGTAGAGGTCATCTGGGTAAAGAATTACTGCAAAAGTTTGATTTACAAAAAGATGCTGATGCACAACATTACGGCATTGGCATAAAAGAGTTATGGGACGTAGACCCTGCTAAGCATCAAGAAGGCTTGGTCATACACACCGCTGGCTGGCCTTTAAGTGAAAGCGGCTCTGCTGGTGGCGGGTTTCTCTACCATATTGAAAACAATCAGGTGGTGGTCGGTCTAATCGTCGATCTGAGCTATTCCAACCCGCATGTTAGCCCCTTTGATGAATTCCAACGTTTCAAACAGAATCCCGCACTAAAACAGTATCTTGTCGGGGGTAAACGAGTCGCCTACGGCGCGCGCGCAATCACCAAGGGAGGGTTGAACTCACTGCCAAAAATGACATTCCCCGGCGGCTTAATCGTTGGATGTGATGCAGGAACTCTGAATTTTGCCAAAATCAAAGGCAGCCACACCGCAATGAAATCAGGCATGTTAGCCGCAGAAACCGTATTTAATGCGATTAAAAATGGATCAACGGGTGGTAATGAGCTCAGTGAATTTAGCCAGGCCTTTGCATCATCCTCCGTCTATGATGAGCTCTACCGTAGCCGTAACTTCGGTCCTGCCATGCATAAATATGGCACCTATATTGGTGGCGCTTTTAATTTTATTGATCAGAATATTTTTGGTGGGAAATTGCCCATTACTTTGCATGACACACAACCCGATTACAGCACACTCAAACCGGCAGCAGAATCTAAAAAAATCAATTATCCCAAACCGGATGGCGTCATTAGTTTTGATAAGCTAAGTTCCGTGTTTCTCTCCAATACTAACCATGAGGAGGATCAGCCCTGCCACTTAAAATTGGCTGATGCGGACATCCCTCTCAATCAGAACCTCCCTATCTATGATGAACCGGCACAACGATATTGCCCGGCAGGTGTCTACGAAATCATTGAGGAAGCTGGCGCCAGTAAGTTTCAAATCAATTCACAAAACTGTGTGCACTGTAAAACCTGCGACATTAAGGATCCGGCGCAAAATATCACTTGGGTAACACCAGAAGGTTCTGGTGGG
>CBDUPD010000500.1:0-2663 GCA_965368985.1 uncultured Spongiibacteraceae bacterium
GCGCTACGTCACTTGGGCGTGTAAAAACTACCAGATATTGTTGGTCACCGCCAGCTTCGATGTTGCGTCGCAGAATGCTGAATTGACGCATCTGCTTACGACCTTGTTTGTCAACAATCATCATGCGTGCTTCTGCGCGTCCATCTTTACCGGGATATACTGCTGCCAGATTTGATTTTTCTATAATGGCATCAGCTGTCAGGGTGGCTGCCATGGAAACACTTGCCAATGTCGAGGCAAGTATTACAAGACCGGATTTTAAAATTCTGTTTTTAGGGAGTCTGTTTGTCATAGTGTTTTCCTTTACGCATTTGTCTGAGTGTTAAGATCTTTAAACAAAAAGCCACGAAGCAGGTGAATGACTGCTGGTAATACAATCAGGGTTGTCAGGCATGAAATAGCCATGATCGATGCCAAAAACATGCCTACTGTCTGGTAAGGCACCAGTGGCGCAATCAATAAAGGCGTGAAACCCAGGGCAATAACGATAGCATTGCGGCTGATGGCTCTGCCAGGCTCTTCAAACACCTCTTTAATACCAGCCTCCCACGACCCTGCTTCAGCAACAATCGTACGGGTTCTCTCAATAAAGTGAATCGCGAAATCAATACTCATTCCAAGTGTCAAGGCAGAAAGCACCGCAACCGGCATATCATAGTTTTTACCGGTGATGCCAATTAATCCGTAAATGAAAATAATGGTAACACTCAAAGGTAGCATGGCGATTAATCCCCAAAGTACAGAGCGGAACAGAAACATCATCATTACTGCTACGACCACAAAGGAAGATAACAGGCTTGTTAACATGCCGCTCACCATGGCATCTTGCCAGATAACATTAATATATGTCAGACCGCTCCAGTTTCTTTGAAGATTAGCCGGTAATGGGTTTTTGGCAAACCAGTCATCCATATAGGCAATAACCTTGCTCATATCCTGATTGTCTCCGCTCTTTAACTGTAGCCAGATAATGCTTGAGTGATAATCGGGCGTTACCATATGCCATACATCATTTGGTCTGTGAGAGCTTTGGTAGGTTAATATGGCTTGTGCAGCTGAATTTGCACTGTTAGGTAGTGTGTAGTCTTTTTCTTCACCTGCGTGAAGTTCACGGTTTACCGTTTTTAACAGATCAGGCAGGCCAGAGGTTTTTCCTACGTAACCGGATTCAAGCAGCGCTTGTTGCACTTTTTCAAGATAGGCCAGGTTCTGCGGTTGTAAAAAATACTTCTGTTTTGCCATCGTTGTATCAGTTATATCAGCTAATAACTCCCAATAAGGTAGGTCGTTATCATCAGCTTCAAACTGTTTGTCAGAAATAGCATTATAGATATTATTCCATTGCAGGTTTCCGTCTATGTTATATTTGTTCAGTAGTGAAGCCCAGTCGCTTTTTAGCTTATCGCTGCCTTCAGAGATTGTATTGTTAGTCTCTGTTACAAAATTCACCTGATTTGATTGAGTTGCATAATCAAAACTGAGAAATGCTTCATAGGTACCGGCAAAATGCTTGTTTAAAACCATGTCAGCAGTACGAATAGGGTGGTCTTCTTCAAACCAGTTAATCGGGTTGTCATTGATAACAATGCGGCTGATACCCCAGCTACTGAATGCAAAAATTGCGATAACCAATAGTATGATCAGCTTGCTCATGCCCAAAGAAAAAGAAGGAATTAATCGCAGGCAGCGAGATAGCAGGCTGTTGTTTTCGTTTTCGCCGTGTACACGTTTGGCCATTTTTTCCAGTGTGGCATCTGACAAGCTAGCCATATAAGCGGGTACAAAGGTAATGCTGAGTATAAATGCCAGACCTATACCCAGAGCAATAAAGCTACCAAATACTTTTACCGGTGGAATATCAGCTGTATTCAGTGAGGCGAAACCCACAATAGAAGTGATAGAGGTAAATAGCATGGGTTGAAACAAATTGTTTACCACTTCTTTGGCCAGTGCTTTTTTGTCCATACCCGGCCGATAGCGGTCATTAAATTCAGAAAGCATATGCACGGAATCTACAACAGCGACTGGCATAAGAAAAATTGGAATCATGGATGACATAATATGCACGGGATAACCGGCACCAATTAAACTTCCCATGGTGATAATAACGGTCGACATAGCCACTATCATTGGTGCTATAACCAATGGCACCGAGCGGAAGAAAAAGATCATTAAAACAAAAATCAAAAAGCCGGCAGCGGGTGCCGAAATGGCCATCTGTTTGAACATCTCAACACCAAAGGTATCTTCGGCTACTGGCAGGCCGGTAATATGAAATTGATCATTGCCTTTGTCCAAGGCATCTACCAGTGTCTTGATCTCTTGATAAATTCGATAGCTCTGGTCTTTGGCTGTTATCGGTATATAGATTCCTGCAGCCTGGTTATCTCCTGATACCAGTGTGTTTTGCACCATAGGGAGTCGTGAAACAGCGATAGCGATGTTATTGGCTTCATCCTGTGTTGTAGGAGGAGTTTCCATCATCCAGTGAAAAGAGATCTCTCCAGGGCCTTTCTGGGTAATATTGTCGCTGGTTTGCAGGCTCATCAAGTCATCAGATACCACGCCATCAATGGTGGCGATATCTGTAGATAAGCTATGCAGGTTTTTCAGGGTGTTCGGGTTGTAGATGCCGTTTTTATTGGTCTCATTCACAATACCCA
>CBDUPD010000501.1:0-2663 GCA_965368985.1 uncultured Spongiibacteraceae bacterium
CTAACAGGTGATCAAGTTGATGTGCCTCTCAATGATGAATTGGTAGCAACAATAGATTATACTGCTAAATCTGAACTCGTCGACATTGATGATTATACCATTGTTGATGAAAATAAATTAGATTGGGGAATTGCTTCATCTTATATTGACTCTGGCGATGGTGAATCCGCACTTGACACGGGTACTTCATACATTACTCTTGAAGAATCAACCGTTTTAGGTGATTACAGTTCAGAATCTGGGTCGTGGGCCGAACGTGCATTTTTAGAAACCACCTATGGATCAGTTACTGAATCTGTTTCAAATCAAACCCAATCCGATCCCGCTTTATCTGCTTCTTCTTCTTCCGCCTATATGACTGCTCAAGGTACTTTTTCATCGACATCTGGATTAACTTCAGATCAATATATGTCGTGGACTGCAGACATCTGGTCGGACGTTGATGGCGATGGTACCGATGATAGCAGTACCGTTGCTGCCGAAGAATATGTGGCATTAACACAAAATGTATTTATTTTGGTTGTTATGAAAGTTGATGCATCAGATACAGACGCTCAAGCATTTGTAACGGCCTGTCTTGGGTTCTATACCGGTTCTACTGATTATGATGTTTGTGTTCAAAACCGGGGAGGAGATGACACCGCTAATTCATATGTCAACGACTGGATATATACAGATGGTACAAGCGTAGGTGCGTCTTATGATGCTATGCTTGTTAATTATGAAACAGAAGATGAGTATACAGCCGTTCTTATAGATCTAGCTGATTTAATCAGTGATGATACGGATTCATCTCCGTCGATCTCAGGTATTAATGATGTGACATTAACAATTCAAGCGCTAGACGGTTATGGCGACGGAACAGCTGATACAGTTACAGCTTATATAAGCAATATTGCAATATTTAACCAATTGCCTGCACTTACAGACAATAGCCTAGGAAGTGGTAATTCTGTTTCATGGCATGGTGGCGATAATAATGCTGCAATTGGTGATGCTACTCATTATTCCAAACATGATATCCTTTTGAGCTATGTAGCTGCTGCATCCAATAATGATTGGGACACTCGTATTTATATTGAAAATGACATTGCAATTGACCAGATACTCTTAACTGACTGGCATATGCTGTCTATCGATGGTACTATCAGAATCCCTCCAAATCGCTCATTTAAGGACGCTGGAGGTTCTGAGGTTATTAATGGAATAACTATGGAAACTGAAATTGGGGACGATAAACAGGTTAGAAAAGTCAATTTGTATTGGGACCTCAATTATGTTCGACCAAGTGACAAAGATGATTATGATACCTCTGGTTTTGCACCAGTTTTAAGCAGCTTTGCATTTGCTCAAGTTCTTGATGATAATGATGTTTATGTTTCGTCTGTCAATAGCATGGAAGAGGCTTTAATATCTGCTGAACTAGGGTCTACTGATAAATTTGATACTTTTGAAACATCATGGGATTCTTGGACAGCTAGCAGTACCGAAATTCAAATCGATTTATGGAGCACAGACCCTAGTGACGGCGATAATGTTGAGATACACTACAGCTATAATACACATGAATCGGGGGTTGTTGTGTCAAATCTAAAGGGGAATGCGGCTGCATCTTGGGAGTATGCTAGACAAAACTATGCAATGCCTTTTGCAATAGCTGCGGCTGTTCTTGTTTTTGTTGGTATTTTACCACGCAAGGAGGATTAACTAACTTTTAGAGGATTTTCCTATGAAAGCCCCAGATGTGAGCGGTTTCGTTGATACTGCTCTTAGCCCTTTTAAAACTATTTTGAGCTTCTTTAAAGAAGGATTGGAAACAATCGGATCACTCAGCCGGTTCTGGTGGGTTATATTTTCAACTCTTTTTGTGCCCATGCTCGTTTGGTCGGGTATTGCATTTTTTGAAAGAATTATAGGAAGTACTAGATCAGGAAGTATTGTTGCAGATGTAATCGACATTAATGATAATGGTAAAATCGAATTATTTGAACCATCGGTAGCCGGATTCCTAGGCCTGCCCGTTTGGATTTTTTTCGCCGCCTCAACATTAACCGCTGTTGGTCTTCAAAAATCAAGAATATCAATTACAAAGGGCAATACTTTCAAAGAAATGCCGGAAACTGTGCAAAACTGGATCCTTGGTGCATTTGATGGATTACTTAATGTAATTCCAGCGAGAAGGACAAGAGTTGGTGCAAATGTCACTCGATATACGTGGGTTAAAAATGCAAAAGCCATCAGTGTTTGGTATTATGTAATCCGTGTAATTAGACTACCCATTACTATTCTTGAAAAAATGAAAGTACCATTACCTAGACGTGCACAAATTGGTGATTCGTTTTTTGATGTGAATGTAACCGCGGGATCTATAATTTCGTCTAATACTGACAAAAAAGACGAAACTACAGCGCCAACGGGGGGCGATCGACGTCGACGGCCACAATAGGAGGTTTATAATATGAATAAAATAACATTAATACTAATTCTGATTCTTTTGCTAGTTCCAACAAATGCAGAAAATGAATTGCAACACTCACAGATTGATAACATAATTTCTATTTCTGTCGCATCAAATACAAATGAAACGATATCTATAGCGTTCTACGATAATCATCAACTTGAGTTACTTCAACAAAATCACACATTGATTGTGAATTCAACAA
>CBDUPD010000502.1:0-2662 GCA_965368985.1 uncultured Spongiibacteraceae bacterium
GCATTTCCTGATGCTGATATTTATACGCTTGCCTATAATCCGCAGTCGTGCCTGCCCGAATACCAGTCACACCAGGTGAATACCAGTATTCTAAACCGGATTATTCGCAATCATCTTACTTTTCGTCTGATGTTTCCGGTTTCATGTTTGGTGATGGAGTCC
This sequence comes from uncultured Spongiibacteraceae bacterium, assembly GCA_965368985.1. Classification (GTDB taxonomy): domain Bacteria; phylum Pseudomonadota; class Gammaproteobacteria; order Pseudomonadales; family DT-91; genus CAZTZY01. The sequence goes on from CBDUPD010000502.1 coordinate 163, forward strand.
TGGGATTTTTCTGATTACGATTTGATTGTCAGTTCATCAGCAACAACAGCAAAGTATATTAAAAAGTTTCATTGCCCGCATATTTGTTATTGTTACTTTCCTACTCGTGCTATTTGGGATTTTGAAAAATATTTCAGTGAAGATGCAGATTTCAAGGCGAGAATATTCCACATGCTTCTGGGATATTTCAAGAAAAAAGATTTTGCAGCCGCTCAACGGGTAACAAGTTTTATAGCCATATCAGAAGTAACCAAAAAGCAGATAGCGAAAGTTTATACAAGAGACTCTCAAGTGCTTCCATGTCCTATAGAGGTTGATCGGTTTGCGGCTGGGCTCACCGATTGTAAAGGTGAGCATTTTCTTATTGTATCCAGGCTTGAAAAATGGAAGGTACTGGATTTTGCGATCGAGGCTTTCAACATACTGGGTTTACCCCTTCGTATTATTGGAGAAGGAGTTGAGGAGGGTGCACTCAAGGAGTTGGCTCACCAGAATATTGAATTTCTTGGTCGTGTCGACGAAGCCCAGCTGATTAAAGAGTATGGAGCAGCACGGGCGGTCATTTTTACTCCCGAGCTGGAATATGGCCTTGTACCCATTGAGGCGAACGCAGCGGGCACTCCGGTAATAGCATTGGGTAAGAGCGGTGTGTTGGAGACAATGATTCCAACGACAGCTGAAACAGGAGGCGCCCCAACAGCTGTTTTTTATTATGAGCAGACTGCGCAGGCCCTGGTCGCTGCAGTAAAAGAATTTGAAGGGGCGGTATTTAATCAACAGGATTTGATGCAGCATGCTCGCCAGTATGATGTGCCTAATTTTGTTGAAAAACTTAAAGAAATCGTGACCACTGTTTATCATCAGTCGGACCAGTAAAGCTGTCTCTGCTTGATGTAGATCTCGCTTTTTTGTTATTAATAAACAATCTGGAAATAATTGATAGGGTGAGTTTTTTTGCTTGTGCATGATATACTTGCCCGATTGAGAAGTAGTCTTTGATTGTATAAGCGATTCATTAAAAGCCATCTTGTTGTCACCTTTCTAAAATGACGATGAGGTGACTTCTAAAAGCTTTTAACTGACTGCAAATTAACCAGTAATATCCTGTTTCCAGGTAAATCAACTAGTTACAGGGTCTAGAATTTTTTGTAAAGGCGGTAAAACTTATGGCTACGTATTCTACCAATGAATTCCGTTCAGGTCTGAAGGTTATGCTTGATGGTGATCCCTGTTCGATCATCGAAAATGAATTGGTAAAGCAGGGAAAGGGTCAATCATTTAGCCGGGTTAAGCTTAGAAATCTTAGCACAGGTCGGGTATTGGAGCGTACATTCAAGTCGGGCGAGAGCATCGAAGGTGCTGATGTGATGGACCAGGATATGGAATATCTCTATAACGATGGTGAGTTCTATTGTTTTATGGATCCTGTCAGCTTTGAGCAATGCCAGGCTGATAAATCAGCCGTAGGTGATACCTATAAGTGGCTAAAAGAACAGGAGCGTTATGAGGTTACTCTTTTTAACGGTGCTCCCTTGATCGTTTCTCCACCCAATTTTATTGAACTTGAAATTACCGAGACTGACCCCGGCCTTAAAGGTGATACTGCCCAGGGTGGCTCAAAGCCGGCGACATTGGCCACCGGTGCTGTTGTGCGTGTTCCGCTATTTATTGATCAGGGAGAGGTCATAAAGATTGATACCCGCACAGGTGAGTATGTTTCAAGGGCTAAATCCTGACCGGTATTAGTGGCATGAACTGGAAGCCAACTGCAAATAAGCTGGCTTTAAAAGCAAGAGCGGATATGTATGAACAGATCCGCTTTTTCTTTGCCGATAGAAAAGTGATGGAAGTGGAAACACCGACTATTGGGCTAACCACAGTAACAGACCCTTACCTTAAATCGATACCCGTCACTGAAGGCGTGAAGACAGAAGCTTTTCTACAATCATCACCCGAATATTTTATGAAGCGATTGCTGGCAGCTGATATGGGGGATATTTACCAAATCAGCAAGGCATTTCGAGCTGAAGAAATTGGCAAAAGACACAACACAGAGTTTACCCTGCTTGAATGGTATCGTCTGGATTTTGATCTGTGGGATCTAATGGATGAGATGGCAGATTTGATTGAGAAAATTCTGGGGTGTCACCATTTCGAACACTTAAGCTACCGCGCAGCATTTGCAAAATATCTGGGTATTGACTTGTTGACAGCTGATCTTGAATCATTGAAGTTTGAGGCTCAACAACATATCAATATAGAAATGCCTAAAGGCAGTATAGATGATTGGCTGAGTTTGTTAATGAGTCACCTGATAGAGCCTCATCTAGGGTTGGATGCACCGGTTTTTATTTATGACTATCCACCTTCACAGGCGGCGTTGGCAAAAATAAATACCGATGAATCAGGTGTTGAAGTTGCCGAGCGCTTTGAGCTTTATTATAAAGGTCTGGAACTGGCTAATGGATATCATGAGCTAACAGATGCGGCGTTACAGAAG
>CBDUPD010000503.1:0-2662 GCA_965368985.1 uncultured Spongiibacteraceae bacterium
GGTGGCAACCTGTTGTTGCTTGATGAGCCAACCAATGATCTCGATGTTGAAACATTGCGGGCACTTGAAGAAGCGATTCTGGCATTTCCGGGTTGCGTGCTTTGTATCTCGCATGATCGCTGGTTTCTTGATCGTATCTCCACCCACATTCTGGGTTATGAAGATGACGGTAACGTGGTGTTTCATGAAGGTAACTTTACCGAGTATGAAGAGGATAAAAAGAAGCGCCTGGGTGATGCCGCATTAATCCCCAAGCGTATAAAACATAAAAAAATCGGTTAAGCAGCAGCTCTGCGCCCCGGCCAAGTCACTATAGTGCTTCGTTGGGGTAGATGAGTGGGCCATTTATCGGTCAACTCTGTGTTTTATCATCAGGCATTCTATTCTATTATTAGAATAATCAATGAATAACCAGAGACTTCTATGGTCCAGGATAATGAAAGGCGCCAATTTCAACGAATTAACTTTAGTGTGCCGGTTGAGCTTCAGCAGGGTGATTGGAAAGCGTTGTCTGCAGTTGTAGATATTTCTCTAAAGGGAATACTGATTAGAGGCGACAATCTGGACTTTGATGTAGATCAGGAAGTCGGCATTCATATTAAACTTAGTGATGAAGTACATATTGATATGACCGCAGCTTTAGCCCATCATGAAAACGATACTTATGCCTTTCATTGGGTTCAGGTTGATATAGAGAGCATGTCGCATTTGAGGCGCTTGCTAGAGTTGAATACAGGTAATGTCTTGCTAATGGAACGTGAATTGGCAAACCTCCGGGCAGATTAACGCCCCCTGTATTGAAGAACAAAAGGGAAAATAATGAGCACCCTATTTATTGCTGGTGGAATAGCTGCTGTGGCGGTGTCGGTTGCGGCCGGTTATATTATTAATCGTTCTGCAATCAGGGAAATTGAGTCAATTAGTCAATCAGATGAATCTCTGGTAGAAGTGGCACGCCCTGATGATAGCGGATTTAAAGACGCGATACGTGACACCGATGACTGGGCTCAAAGCAACGGATTTAATCCTTATAAATTGCTGCAGATGCAGGCAGGAAAGGAAACTGTTCATATAGCCTCCTGGCAAGACAAGAAAAATTCCCGAACCCTGTTGCTGCGGCATGTTGGCAAAAAGAATATTCATGAAATTATTACCCGCTTTGGTGATGACGAGCATGAAATTACACTTTCAACCAGCAACGACAAAGAAACCCATGCCTTACCCTCTCCTCCCGGTTTTTTTGCGCAAAATTTTAACTACGGTAACCTTGATATGTTGTTAGGTGAGCATATCCCCTCTGAAAGCTATGTAGAGAAAAAGTTTTCACTTCATCGACGGGATTTATCAGGGAATATCAGGGATGAAATTTTTGACAAACTTAGCTCACAGTGCGCTTATGTGAAATCGTTGGGGATGTGGAAATTTAAAGGGCCTTATTGGCGACTGATTCGTCGGCAATTACGGGCTAACGCCCCGGTTAAGACCCTGTATTAATTAATGGAGTTAAAGCTCCTTCTCTGCCATTCCCGCAGGCGGGAAATCTTAAACAAATTCATGAGCCAATAAGGCTATTGTCCGAGAAAAACGCTTAAAAAAATGGAAGCGTGATTGGAAAATAAAACTTATTCAAGAGAGCAGCCCTGACTGGCAGATCTATATCCATCTATTCTGGATTAAGGAACATGTTAGAGATTTCCGCCTACGCGAGAATGACCTGGAAGGGTGTGAGTTTTATGATTTAAAGCGCATCCAGCGCTTCTGACAATTTATCTACTGCTACCACTTCCATACCCTTGATGGCTTCTCTTGGCGCATTGGCCTTGGGTACAATCGCACGTTTAAAGCCATGTTTGGCAGCTTCTTGCAAGCGTTCTTGCCCGCTGGGTACAGGCCGAATTTCTCCGGCAAGGCCGACTTCTCCAAATACGACAAGATCTTGCGGCAGTATCTGGTTGCGCAGGCTGGAGACTACGGCGAGCAATACCGCCAGATCGGCACCGGTTTCGAGTACTTTTACACCACCGACTACAGTGATAAATACATCCTGATCACCTGCCTGTATGCCGCCATGTCGATGCAGTACAGCAAGCAGCATGGCAATACGGTTTTGGTCTACGCCGACAGCTACCCGTCGTGGGCTGCCAAACTGACAGTCGTCTACCAGAGCCTGTATTTCGACTAACAAAGGGCGTGTGCCTTCCCAGACAACCATAACCAGGCTGCCTGACGAAGGTTCTTGTCCCCGAGACAAGAAGATTGCCGATGGGTTTTTCACTTCTTTCATGCCCTGCCCTGTCATGGCAAATACACCAATCTCGTTTACTGCACCAAAGCGGTTTTTGTGACCGCGTAATGTACGATAACGGCTGTCGTTGGAGCCTTCGAGCATAATGAAGGTGTCAATCATATGCTCCAGCACCTTGGGGCCGGCCAGACTGCCATCTTTGGTGACATGACCGATAAGAAATAATATGGTGCCTGTCTGTTTGGCAAAACGGGTTAAATAAGCGGCACACTCTCTTACTTGTGTCACACTGCCCGGTGCTGATTGTACTTCAGGCATGTGCATCACCTGTATCGAGTCGACGACCAGTATTTTGGGTTGATGCTGCCCTGCCAGTCGGCAGATTTCCTGTACATTGGTTTCTGCCAGCATTTGCAG
>CBDUPD010000504.1:0-2647 GCA_965368985.1 uncultured Spongiibacteraceae bacterium
TTTAAGGAGAATATGAACCATTCAAATTGCTCTGCTTAACTTGAAGTGCTTAGTTGCTTGCTTCAACATTAAGCGATATAGGCGAGGCTTGGTTTATAGCAAATAGTTATTCATACTCTTACCATGAAGGCTCTACTTTTGGCCCAAACCATAACGATGCAAATGCTGCTTTGACAGACTGTGAAAGCCAAAGCCTGCGGGGCTTTCATGGGTTTCCAACCTTTGTACGGTCTAACACCCATACCGTTGGAAAATGATTTTAGGACAGAGCAACTAACTCAACAATCATTCGCATTGACCTTAAAAATCGATTAAAGTCAGAAAAAAATGAATATCTCAGGTTCTCTTTAAGAGAATTCGTGACTTTATAAATAACTCTGATATAGTGCTTTTGCTTATTCTGATGTGTATACTATCCATCAGTAAATTTTTAATTTTCGGAGGAAGATATGAAGCAAATACAAACACTAACAACCATTCTTTTATTGGCCATGGCCTTAACAGCCTGTAACAACGACACTGCAGACAAAGCAGAAACTAAAATGAAAGATGTGGCTGAAAAAACAGCTGATAAAGCAGCTCAAGCCAAAGATGCAGTGACAGAAGCAGCTGCAGATGTGGCTGATGTCACCAAAGAAGGTTTTGAGTCAGCACAAGATGCCAGCTCTGATGCAATGGATGCCGTTAAAGAAACTGCAAACGATGTGGCAGAAGATGCTGCAGACATGTACGAAGACGGTAAAGACATGGCTGAAGATGCCTATGACTCTGCAGCTGATAAAGCCGAAGACATGGCTGATGAAGCGAAAGACATGTATTAAGATGGCAAAGAAATGGCTGCGGATGCATTAGATACTGCTGCTGAAAAAGCCGGTGATGCAGTTGACACAGTCAAAGAGAAAGCAGGTGATGCAGTTGATGCCACCAAAGAGAAAGCAGAAGAAGTATTAGAAGATGAAGATGGTGACAATTAATTCACAGTTAATTAGATTCTAAACCAATTCATTAAAAGGCCGGTTTTAAATCAAACCGGCCTTTTTTGTTAAACATTCCAGCCTTTCATTAAAAATAGTCAGCAAAACTCAAAACCATTAACTTTTTGAACCTACCCGCTGTTTGCAATTTATTTATATCGTTCTGACATTCATCGAGAAACTTTTACTAATGCATTGAGTCTACAGAGGGTTTAGGTCACAATAGCCGCTACTCAGTGGAACTGTTTATGAATTTACCCCTATATATTGGACTAAGATACACCAAAGCCAAACGCAAAAACCATTTCATTTCATTTATCTCAATGATTTCTATGGCTGGAATCGCCTTGGGCGTGATGACAGTGATTGTGGTCGTTTCTGTGATGAATGGTTTTAACAAGGAATTTCAACAGCGGATGTTGAGTACCGTTTCGCATGCCACCATTTCAGCCTTCAAGGGTGATCATTTGTCTGATTGGCAAAACGCCATTGATACAGTCAGCAAGAACCCAAGAGTACTTGGTGCAGCACCCTACATACAAACAGAAGGTATGTTGCAGGGCGGTCGCACTGAAGGCGCTTTGATTCAAGGCGTATTACCAGAGTTAGAAACACAAGTCACTGAGTTCCAAAACTCAATGCGTTATGGTGAACTCTTAGACTTACAAGCGGGTGAATTCAACATCATATTAGGCGTTGATTTGGCAGCACATATTGGTGTTGGCCCTGGCGATACTGTCATGTTATATGTACCTGAATTCAGAACCACGGCTGTTGGTGTCACACCACGCCTAAAAAGATTTACCGTTTCTGGCATATTTGAAGTCGGCATGTATGAATACGACTTTAAACTGGCTTTAATTCATTTGGAAGATGCCAGAAAATTATTGCGCATTCCCGTTGATTCGGCAGAAGGGGTCAGAATCAAATTCGATGACTTGATGCAAGCACCGACCATTGCCCGAGAACTTGGACCCACCTTAGACGGCTTCTACCGAATACGTGATTGGACCCAAGAACATGTTAATTTTTTTAAAGCCACCCGCACCGAACGCATGGTCATGTTCATCATTCTGTCAATGATCGTGGCTGTGGCAGCTTTTAACATCCTCTCTACCTTGGTGATGCTGGTCACCGAAAAACAATCTGATGTTGCCATATTACGCACATTAGGCATGTCTGGCAGCCAAGTCATGGGTATCTTCATGGTTTCAGGCACCTTAATTGGATTGATTGGCACCACCATTGGTACCATTGCGGGCATTTTATTTGCCATCAACATCAGCAGCATCATTCAAACGTTAGAAGCTTGGTTTCATACTGAGTTCCTGTCCAAAGATGTTTACTACATCACTGAATTAACAGCCGATTTACATGCTGCAGATGTTTTGGCCATCGTTGGCATCGCTTTTGGCTTATCTATATTAGCCACAATTTACCCAGCATGGCGGGCTTCTCGAGTTGAACCAGCGGAGGCATTGAGGTATGAATAAGCACCAAGCTGTGTTGCAGTGTAACCAACTGGCAAAATCATTCATCGATGGTGATCGGAAAATCGAAATATTTGAACATCTGGATTTCAGTGTAAATGCCGCCGAAACTGTGGCCATTATGGGCGCTTCTGGTTCTGGCAAAAGCACCTTGCTGCATTTACTGGGAGGCTTAGACAAAGC
>CBDUPD010000505.1:0-2637 GCA_965368985.1 uncultured Spongiibacteraceae bacterium
TAAATCTGGCAAAACCACCCAGAAAAACCAGTGTTCCTGCTACAACCAGAAGACCTGCAACGACTGTTTCATCAATATACATATAAATACCTTACTATATCCGTATGCTATAATTGCTTTCAGTTTAGTCACGGCTTAGCACCCGAGTCAACAAATTGAACGAAAAACAGTCAACTTTTGCCCAATATTGCCGCTGTATCATGACTAATACTTGCCCTAATCACCTGATACTATTGAACTATTCCTGCTATTAGCGGTCTATTGTTAAAGCTGCTAGAATGTAATGTTCAAAGCATTCAATATGCTAGAATATATAAAGAAGTATGGCACTCTACGGAGAAAGAAATGGCTAAACAATTACAGGTTGCTCCAATATTAACACCGGGTAGTGATCTAAATGCTTATATGCAAACAGTTAATGGTATCTCGATATTAACTGCCGAGCAGGAAAAAGAGCTGGCTGAAGCCTTTTTCTATGAGCAAGATGTTGATGCTGCCCGCCAACTGGTTTTGGCTCACCTGCGCTTTGTTGTGCATTTGGCTAAAACATACAATGGTTACGGCCTGCCGATTGCAGACCTTATTCAGGAAGGCAATGTTGGCCTCATGAAAGCCGTTAAGCGTTTTGACCCCAGTCGTGAAGTACGCCTGGTTTCATTCGCTGTACACTGGATAAAAGCCGAAATGCATGAGTACATCTTGCGTAACTGGCGTATTGTAAAAGTGGCAACAACCAAGGCCCAGCGCAAATTGTTTTTTAACCTGCGCAGCGCCAAGACACGTCTGGCGTGGTTAACCAATGATGAAGCTCAGGCTATTGCGGATGACCTTGACGTTAAGGTGTCAGATGTTCGCAAAATGGAAGGCCGCCTAACATCTATTGATGTCGGTTTTGATGCCAGCAGTGACGACGATGATGACTCTGCCAGCTACGCACCAGCGCAATATCTTGAAGACCACAGCGCTGACCCTTCTCATTTGCTTGAAGACTCTAACTGGAGAGAAGACTCCAGCCAGAATTTACATATAGCATTGGAAGACCTTGATGAGCGCAGCCGTGATATTCTGCAGCAACGCTGGCTAAATGAAGAAAAGGTCACTCTGCACGATCTGGCAGACAAGTATGGCGTATCAGCCGAACGTATACGCCAGCTTGAAAAGAATGCCATGAACAAGGTCAAGGCTTCTTTAACTGTATAAAACAGCCTCATAATAAACCGTTGATGTTTTGAAACATCAACGGTTTTTTTATGCGTAACAAACCGCCAACTCCGAATATTTCATATGAACGCAAAACTTGTTATTCAAATCAGTGCCATCAGTGGTTTTCTGGCAGTAGCCCTTGGTGCATTTGGTGCACATGGCTTAAAACAAAAGCTTGGCCAGGAAATGATGGCGGTTTATCAAACTGCTGTTGAATATCACTTCATTCATACCCTGACACTTCTTGCTGTCGGCCTTCTTATGCAACAGTGGGGAAAATCAACCGCACTAACAACTTCTGCAAGCGCCTTTACCATAGGTATATTACTGTTTTCCGGCAGTCTATATCTTTTAAGTATCACCGGCGCACGCTGGCTTGGCCCTATTACACCGATTGGCGGCCTTGCCTTTTTAACCGGTTGGCTGAGCCTGTTTTGGGCAGCATTGAGAGCAAGCTAATGACCGATAACCGTCCAGAAAAACATGAAAAGCGTCAGGTACGCAGCTTCGTTTTGCGCACCGGCCGAAAAACACCGTCCCAACAGCGCGCGTTTGATGAACTCTGGCCCAAATATGGCCTGCAGATTGCTGACGGCATGCAAGATATGCAACAACTGTTTGGCAGACAAGGTGATGTTGTTATTGAGATTGGCTATGGCATGGGCGATTCCTTAATTGAAATGGCAAAATCCAGCCCCGAAACTGATTTTATTGGCATTGAAGTACACACCCCGGGAGTTGGAAGATTATTAAATCTTATCGAGGAAAACCATCTCAGCAATGTTCGAACCTATACTGAAGATGCTGTAGAAGTGTTAGACAACTGTATCGCAGACAACAGCTTGCAAAAAGTGCAGATTTTCTTTCCTGATCCGTGGCATAAAAAGAAACACCACAAGCGCCGCATTGTACAACCGCCATTTATTCAAAAACTGAGAAAAAAGCTCAGGCAGGGCGGCATTATTCATCTGGCTACAGATTGGGAGAACTATGCCGAACACATGATGGAGGTGATGTCAGCAGCAGAAGGTTTTGTTAACCTCAAGGGCGAGGGAATGTTTTCAGCAAAGCCCGACTTTAGGCCTATTACCAAGTTTGAACGTCGGGGACAACGACTGGGTCACGGGGTTTGGGATTTGTTATTTGAGGCCAACGACTCGGGATCACGACAGAACTGATCAAAAGAATCTGTTAAGGCTTTAATATCAATAGGCTTGCCTATCACCTTGTTCATGCCGCTCTCATAACACCGCGCCTCATATTCTGGTAATACATGCGCCGTCAAAGCGACAACAGGGATCGGCTTTAATTTCTGCTGTTTTTCATATCGACGGATTTCTTCGACAGCTTCATAGCCATTCATTTCAGGCATCTCACAATCCATAAGAATAATGTCATATGAATCAGGCGCCTGTTTGTACTGCTCGGTCACCA
>CBDUPD010000506.1:0-2632 GCA_965368985.1 uncultured Spongiibacteraceae bacterium
CACTCGGGTTGATTTGCGTCGTGCCTTTCTGATGGCCTGCGATAGACGGTCAAAGAAAAGTGCTCTATTTGGTAATCCGGTCAAGCTGTCATGATTGGCCTGGTGTCGGATGACCTGGTCAGCAACTACCTGACGAGTGATGTCTTCCTGAATCAGTATGACTTCGCTGACTGTTCCATTGCTATCTGGAATTGGGTAAATATGAGACTCAAGCCAGCGTTTTTGTTTGTTGTCTTCCGGGTTTTCAGAAGGCATAAGGTATTCTACAGGCGGAATTTTTACCGTCTCACCCTGAAATCCCCGCTGTACGTTCTCCAGTACACCATGAGATTCAAGCTCTGGATCTGTTAAAATGTTGTAGTTGCTTGCCAAAAGCTGTTCCTTGCTGGAGCGCCATAACTGTTCCCATGCACGATTGACATCCACTGCTTTGCCAGTAGATGAGAATATTTGAATGCTGAGGGGGCTTTCCTTGTACAGCGCATGAAATCTGGTTTCTGATGCCCTGATGTTGGCTTCCGCATTTTTTCGATCTGTAATATCAGAAACAGACCCGGCAATTCGATAGGCGTTTCCGTTTGGTCTGAATTTAGCGACGCCCCGGTCTTGTAGCCAGCGGACGTCACCCTGTTCTGTAATGACTCGATATTCAAAATCGAGGTATTTGGTTTTTCCTTTACAGAGATTCAGGATGGCATTGCTAAGGGGAACACGATCATCCTCATGAAAGTAGGAAAAAAGTTGTCTTGAGCTAAGTGTTGAGCTTGGCAGGGTGTGGCCGAGAATTTCTCCCATACGCGATGATACATAGACTTCATCGGTTTCAATGTTCCAATCCCAAAGGCCATCTTTTGCGCCGTCGAAAGCTAAAGAGTAGCGCTCGACCCACATTTTCATTGTTTTAATCTGTTCTAGTAGCGCATGAGTTTCAGAGGTGTTTTTCAGTACTAGCAGAATGCCTTGATTCAGCAATTTGGTACATTGCAACTCTATTGATGTGCCCGCTGCATTGAACCATTCTTTGGAAAAAGAGGTTGAATGGAACGACTGTATGAGTTCTTGAGGAAGTTTAAATAGCTCTACAAACCGGGTGAAGCTAATTTTGGGTGTAATTATTTGCGACTCGCTGCCCAATATCGAGTGTGCAGCCGGATTTATAAAGGTCAGCTGTCGATCATTATCGAAAAGACAGATGCCTGAATCCAGGTTTTCGAGCGCTTGTTTGTAGATATTTGCGGGCATCTATAGTTGCCTGATCAGGCCGATTTACCTCAGCATTTAAGTGGTTATATGTGTGATTTAATGGAATCGCCATATAAGTAAAATGTGTATTAAAACCCTGTATAAGATTAAGTATGGGTGAGATTTATAGATTTTCCAGCATGCTACTTAGCTTTGGCTTACAAGTAGCCTCTATTCATGCCATTATCGTGAAATCGGAAGGTATTATCGAATCAATTTAGTATTTGGGGTTTGACTCATGAAGCTAGCAGGAATAGGTCAGCTGTTTTTGAAGGGTGCGGCAGCATTGCTGCCTATCATAATGACATTGACAGTCCTTTGGTGGTTGCTCATATCTCTGGAAAGGGTATTAGGGCAGGTGCTTTTTTGGCTTGTTCCCGGGCTTCCACATATCACAGGGTTGGGTCTGCTATTAGCGATTGTTTTGATATTTGCTACAGGACTGTTGGTGCAGGTTTACGTTGCCCGCTGGTTGTTGGAGCTTTTTGGAAAACTGCTTAATCGAATTCCTTTGGTTGGGACTGTCTATAATTCGATCAGAGATATAGTGGCCTTTGTTTCCAGCGCAAAAGGGAGTAATGGACTGAAAAAAGTGGTGCTGGTTTCTTTTGATAATAAAAAGCTGATTGGGTTTGTTACCTGTGCAGATGTTATTTTTGAAAATGCTAAGCCATTGATTGCCGTGTATTTGCCAATGAGTTATCAAATAGGGGGATACACGCTCTATTTGCCTGAATCGGAGCTAGAGTATATCGATATGAGCGTTGAAGAGGCCATGCGAACGACTTTGACTGCACATATGAAGAGTGGCGGCTAAAAGCGATTTTGAAGGCTTGAGTCTGGTTTGGAATGATTTGAAAAGTGATGGGCTCTGTTAGTTGTTGGTCTGATAAAAGTGAGTGCCTTCCTCGTCCGATTGCCGTATCAACCTTTGTTTGTTCACAAGGTAGTTTAGATGCGCGCTGCATTCGCCAATAGCAAGAGCTGTTTCAAAGCTATTTAATGGTCTTTTGAACAATACGCTGAGCAACTGCTGCCCGTGTTTTTCTGTGTGACAGGCGTCCTCGAGTGCAGCACAGGCCTCTTCATGGTGGTTCAAGATACTTTCTGCCCTAAAGTGCAATCCAAAGAAGGGTTGGTTGTGCGCTGGCAGTACCAGTGTTTCATCAGGTAATTCAAAGAATTGACGTAAAGATTCAAGCCAGTGATGAAGAGGATCCTGCTCGAAAACCCCCGGGTAAACGCTAACATTAGAGGTGATTTCCGGGAGTATTTGATCGCCCGAAATCAAAAGACCCAAAGATTCGCAATATAAGCAAAGGTGCCCGGGTGAATGGCCCCGGCCAATCAGGATGCGCCATTGGTTGCCTCCGATGTTAATACTGTCGCC